>NZ_JAKPCB010000084.1:0-67324 GCF_023347575.1 Brenneria tiliae
CGCCCTGTTTGATTATATTGAGGTGTTTTACAATCGCCGTCGCAGGCACTCAACGCTGGGTTATCAAACGCCGGTGGATTATGAAATGGCGGCATAATTAGGTGGGAATAATTTCAGGGACAGATCAGACAAATAATTTCTATCCTTATTAATAACGGGTATTTCAGACTACCGTTTAATAAATATTAGGATGCGTTATGGTTCCCTATTTTATGGTGTATTAAATCGACGATGAACGTATGGCTTAAATCGGCGGCGGCACGCCTGACACCCTGGCTGATTCCGCTACTGCTGATCGCCGTCTGGCAAGGGGCGGTGACGGCCGGCTGGCTGTCCACCCGGATATTGCCGGCGCCCGGCGCGGTGCTGAAAGCGGGCTGGACGCTGGCCTACAGCGGCGAGCTATGGCAACACCTGGCGATCAGCAGCTGGCGGGCGGCGGTGGGGTTCGGCATCGGCGGCGGCATCGGGTTATTGCTGGGATTGATTACCGGACTGTCGCGCTTCGGCGCCTTACTGATCGACAGTACGGTGCAGATGGTGCGTAATGTCCCGCATCTGGCGCTGATCCCGCTGGTGATTCTCTGGTTCGGCATTGATGAATCCGCCAAGATTTTCCTGGTGGCGCTGGGCACCTTTTTCCCTATCTATCTGAACACCTATCACGGCGTGCGGCACGTGGATGCCGGGCTGGTGGAGATGGCGCGTAATTACGGGCTCTCCGGTTTCTCGCTGTTTCGCCAGGTGATCCTTCCCGGCGCGCTGCCGTCCATTCTGGTCGGCGTGCGCTTTGCGCTGGGATTGATGTGGCTGACGCTGATTGTGGCGGAAACCATTTCCGCCAGCTCCGGGATCGGCTATCTGGCGATGAACGCCCGCGAGTTTCTGCAAACCGACGTGGTGGTGATGGCGATTATTCTGTACGCCGTGCTTGGCAAACTGGCCGACGTCGCCGCCCGCCTGCTGGAACGCAGCTGGCTGCGCTGGCATCCCTCGTATCAATCTGCCGGAGGTGCGGCATGAGCGCACGTATTTACGCCGTTAATCAGGGCATTCCGCTGGTTACGCAGCGGCTCGATAAACAGTTTAATCAGCGATCCGTATTGCACAACCTGGACCTGCAGATCCCCGCCGGACAGTTTATCGCGGTGGTCGGGCGCAGCGGCTGCGGCAAGAGCACGCTGCTGCGGCTGCTGGCCGGGCTGGAGAAACCCAGTTCGGGACGGCTGCTGTCGGGCAATCAGCCGCTGCATCAATTGCAGCAGGATATCCGTCTGATGTTTCAGGATGCCAGACTGCTGCCGTGGAAAACGGTGATTGAAAATATCGGCCTCGGCCTGAAGGGCGACTGGAAGCCCAAGGCGCGGGAAGCGCTGGAGGCGGTGGGGCTGTCCGGTCGGGAAAACGACTGGCCGGCGGCGCTCTCCGGCGGGCAGAAACAGCGCGTGGCGCTGGCCAGGGCGCTGATTCATCGCCCGCGTCTGCTGCTGCTTGATGAACCGCTGGGCGCGCTGGATGCGCTGACGCGCATTGAGATGCAGCAGCTGATTGAAAGCCTGTGGCTGGAACAGGGCTTTACCGTGTTGCTGGTGACCCATGACGTCAGCGAAGCGGTCGGCATCGCCGATCGGGTGATCCTTATCGAACAGGGAAATATCGGCCTGGATTTGCAGATCGATCTGCCGCGGCCCCGTCAGCGCGGGCAGGCCCGCCTGGCGGCGCTGGAGCAGGAGATTCTGGAACATATCTTTAATCGCCATGACGAGAAGCGCGCCGGGGACGAGGCGGATAGCGGCCTCAAGTATCACGAGGGGCGGCAATGAGTCAGGAAGCGCTGGTATTAAGCCCGCAGGAGGCGCGTCTTTTACACTCCCAGGATACCCCTCCGCGTGACGACGCGGCCGGTTCGCGCAGAACCGAGCGCATATTGGCCGACATCCTGCAGGGGAAACCCGCCATCGACGTTGAGCGCGCCCGCTATTTCACCGAGTCGATGCGCGCCACCGAAGGGCAATTGCTGATTCTGCGCTGGGCGAAAGCGATGTATCACATCGCGCAGAACATCACCGTGTATATCGACGACGAACAGCTGATCGTCGGCCGCGCCGGTAAACCGGGGCGCTATGGCATTCTCTATCCCGAGCTGGACGGGGATTTTCTCGACGCCGCCATCAGTCAGCTTCCCGCGCGGCGGGAATCGCCGTTTATCATCGATAAGCGGGACGGCGCGGTGATCCGCGAAGAGATCACTCCCTACTGGCAGGGCAAAACCTACCATGAGCATTTATCCCAGGCGCTGCCGGAAGAGACGCTGCGCCTGACTTACGACCCCGCCGATCGCCAGACTTCACGCTTTATCGTCAATGAAACCTCCTCTTTTCGCTCCTCCATTCAATGGGTGCATGATTATGAAAAGGTATTGAAGCGCGGTTTCAAAGGCATCCGGCAGGACGCCGAGCAGCGCCTGGCGCAGCTGGACCCGTTTAATCCGGTCGATAACGTGGAGAAAGCGCCGTTCCTGCAGGCGATTATTATCGCCGCCGACGCCATCGTGCTGTGGGCGCAGCGCCATGCGCGGCTTGCCGCAGCGCTGGCGCAAAAAGAAAACGATCCGCGGCGGCGGCAGGAACTGCTGGAGATCGCCGAACGCTGTGAATGGGTGCCGGAACATCCGGCGCGCGATTTCCGCGATGCGCTGCAGGCGCAGTGGTTTACCCAGCTTTTTTCCCGTCTGGAGCAGAAAACCGGCACCATTATTTCCAACGGCCGTATGGACCAGTATCTTTTCCCTTACTATCAGCGCGACGTAGAGCAGGGGATATTGAATGACGAGCAGGCGCTGGAATGGCTCTCCTGCATGTGGGTTGCCATGGCGCAGTTTGTGGATTTATATATTTCGCCCACCGGCGGCGCCTTTAACGAAGGCTATGCCCACTGGGAGGCGGTGACCATCGGCGGGCAGACGCCGCAGGGCATGGATGCCACCAACCCCTTGTCGCACCTGTTTTTACGCTCCAAACGCGAATTCCCGCTGCATTATCCGGATCTGGCCGCCCGTATTCACAACCGCACGCCGGCGCGTTTCCTGCACGATATCGCGCAGACCATTAAAGAAGGCACCGGCTTTCCCAAATTGATCAATGACGAAGAGGTGGTTCCCTTATTGCTCTCCAAAGGGGCCGGGTTCGAGCAGGCCTATGACTATGCGGTTTCCGGCTGCGCCGAATGCCGGATGCCGAATCTTGATACCTATACCAGCCCCTGCGCCTATATCAATTTCCCGGCGGCGCTGGAAATGACGCTGTATAACGGACGGATGCAACGCTACGGCGCCGAGCCGCTGGGGCTGGAAACCGGCGACCCGCTGGATTTCCCCACGTGGGAGGCGTTCTGGCAGGCCTATCTCCGCCAGCATATCAATTTTCTGCGCCACGCCTTTATTCAGCAAAAGATCATCATCGATTTGCGCGCCAGGCATTTTGCCTGGCCGCTGGGAACGGCGCTGCATGATTTAGCCATGGACGCCTGCAAGGATATTCACCAGCCGGTGATTGAGGGCGGGATTGATTTAGGCTACTTCGAGTTTATGGGCTACGGCACGGTGATTGATTCGCTGGCGGCGATTAAAAAGCTGGTCTACGAAGAGCGGCGCATCTCCATGCGGCAATTGCTGGAGGCGCTGGAAAACAATTTCGAACATCATCAGGTGCTGCGCGCCCTGCTGATGAACGCGCCCAAATACGGCAACAACGATCCCTATGCCGACGATATCGGCAAGGCGCTGGATAAAGTCTGCCTGGAATTCACCCGCCAGTATTCGCAAACCCTGGGGGGGCATCTCGATCTGCGGCTGGTGCCGTTCACCTCCCATGTGCCGTTCGGCAAGGTGGTGCATGCCACGCCAAACGGCCGTAAAGCCTGGATGCCGCTGTCGGACGGCTCCTCGGCGTCTCAGGGATGCGACGCCAAAGGGCCGACGGCGGTGCTGCTGTCGAATTATCAGACCAAAAACTATCAGTTCCGCGAGCGGGCGGCGCGCCTGCTGAATATCAAATTCACCCCGTCCGTGGTCGCCGGGGAGACGGGCACGCGGAAATTATGCGATTTGATCCGCTCCTGGTGCGACCTGAAATTGTGGCACGTGCAATTTAACGTGATCAACCGCGAAACCCTGCTGGCGGCCAAGGCCGATCCGGAACGCTACCGGGGGCTGATTGTGCGCATTGCCGGCTACAGCGCCTATTTCACCGATTTGTCGCCGGATTTACAGGACGATCTGATCGCCCGCACCGGTCATGAAATGTTCTAGGCGCCCGCCGTCGCGGCTGCATTATCCGCCGCCCGATTAGGGTAAATAAACTATGCCGCTTCCCGCTGAACAGCCGACCGGCTGGGTGTTTAATACTCAGCGCTACTCCCTGCATGACGGCGCGGGCATCCGCACCCTGGTGTTTCTCAAAGGCTGCCCGCTGCGCTGCGCGTGGTGCAGTAATCCCGAGTCCCAGCACGGCAGGCCGGAAATCGCCGTTGATGGGCGCAAGTGTCTGGGGCGCGCGGTCTGCGGCCTGTGCGAGCATCAATGCCCGGCGGCGGCGCTGGCTTATACGCCCGCGGGAGAGGTGCAAATCGATCGCCGCCGCTGCTCGAACTGCCTGCAATGCTTCGCTCCTTGCCCGACGCGGGCTTTGCACCACTTCGGCGAGCGCATGACGGTACGCCAGGTGCTGGATATCGTCGAGTCCGACGCGATTTTTTATCTGCGCTCCGGGGGCGGCTTAACGCTGAGCGGCGGCGAGCCGCTGATGCAGGGGGACTTTTCGCTGGCGCTGTTGCGGGAAGCCAGGAAACACCACATCAATACGCTGCTGGAGACCTGCGGGGATGGGAACTGGTCGGTATTGCGCGCGCTGGCCGCTTACACCGACGCCGTCTACTTTGATGTGAAAAGCCTGAACGACCAACGGCACCGCCGCTTTACGCAGCGCGGCAACCGGCGCATTCTGCGCAACCTGCTGCGGCTGCGCCGGGAATTTCCCGACCTGCCCATCCATGTTCGTACCCCGCTGATTGTGGGATTTAACGCCACGCGGGAGGATATCGACCAAATCGTCGATGTCGTGCTGTCGCTGCCGCACGTCAGCTACGAAATCCTGCCTTACCACCGTTTGGGCAGCGACAAATACCGCCTGCTGGGCCGGGACTATTTTCCCGACGAGCAACGGCTTGAGAATAACGCCGCCGCCGATATTATCCGGCATGCCGCCATGCGCTGCGGCGCGCGCTACGGCGTGCCGGCCGGGTGAGCGGGGCCGATTTGCGCCGGGAGGCTGCGCGGTCTTTAAAGATCGCGCGCTGAAGCGGCCAACAGTTTTCTGGCGCTATCTTCATCGGTGACCAGACCGGTAATCCAGCCGCCGCGCAGCACCGCCTGAATGGCGCGGAACTTCTCCTCTCCGCCGGCAAAGGCGATAACCGGTTTTTCGGGATATTGCCTGATGGTGACGCTGGTCAGGCGGTCGTCCATCGCGCTCGGCACCCGCTGGCCGTCGGCGCCGATAAAGTGTCCCACGATCTCCGCCGTCACCCCCGCCGCCGTCAGGCTCTCCACTTCTTCGGTGGTGATAAAACCGTCGTAATGCAGCGGACAGTGATAGTTCATCTGGCCGATGCCGATAAAGGTGACGTCCGCCTGCGCCGCTTTCTCGGTGACCATGCGATAGATGCGGTGATTGCACCACAGCTCTTTATCCGTCAGATTGTCGGCGAATAGCGGCGCCGGCAAAATAAAATATTTGCCCTGGGTTTTCTCCGCCATCCACAGCGGGACGTCGTAACGGGTACAGGAACCGTCCGCGGCGATGGCGCCGATAAGCGATACGCAGCTGTGCTGGGGACGATCGATTTGCGGCAGCTCGTTGATGGTGGAGCGCAGCGCCCGTCCCGAACCCACCGCGATGACCTGCGGGGATTCCCGGTGGATAAACTGCGCCATCAGCTCGGCGCCGGCCACGGCGATCATCCGGTTAAGGCTGGCGCCGTCCATGCCGGCGGAGGGCACCACCAGGCTGGTCGACAGGCGAAAATGGTGGGCCAACCGCTGGGACAAGGCGGTGCAGTCGGCGACCGGATGGGTGATATTGACCCTGACCAGGCCGTGCTCGGAGGCCAGCGCCACCAGCCGCTGGGCCGCCTGGCGGGAAACCCCCAATAGCTCGGCGATCTCATGCTGGGTTTTGCCCGCCACGTAATACATCCAGGCGGCACGCGCGGCGTGATCCAATTTCCTATCGGTTTTACTCATTGGTGGTACTCACTTTTAGCAGTGTTAAAACTATAACCCGCCGGCGACAGGTGGGTAAATCGCTCATTTCCGATATGTGAGCTAAAGCTCATTCATTGAGCTATTCTTCAACTATGCTCTTTTTCCAGGCAATTACTCATTTTGTGAGCTTATGCTCATCATCCTGTTGCGAGGTAATAGATATTATGACCACCTTAGAGCACTTTACCTGGATGCATATCGGCGCCGGTTCATTTCACCGCGCGCATCAGGCCTGGTACCTGCACCGCCTGTTGCTGCAGGGCGATCGGCGCTGGTCGATAGCGCTGGGCAATATTCGCGACGACGCCAATCCGCTGCTGGAGACCCTGGCGCAACAAAATGGAGAATACGTACTGGAAACCGTAACGCCGGCCGGGGAGCGCAGCTATGAAAAAATCACCTCTCTGCGCACCATTATCCCCTGGGACCCGCAGCTGTCGGCGCTGATTGAGCAGGGGGCGGACGCGGCAACGCGGGTGATCTCCTTTACCGTGACCGAAGGCGGCTATTACCTCGACACCCATTTCAGGCTGGATCAATCCAACGCCGACATCCAGGCCGACCTGCAGGGCGGCGTGCGCACCATTTACGGCGCCGTCGCGCATATTCTCCGTACCCGCCGGGCGCGGAACAGCGGCGGGGTCACGCTGCTGAGCTGCGACAATGTGCGCCACAACGGCGAACGTTTTCACGACGGGCTGAGCGAATTTCTGACCCTGCAGGGCGAGGGCGATTTACTGGCCTGGGTGAACGTCCATAGCACCACGCCGAACACCATGGTCGATCGCATTACGCCGCGGCCGTCCGCCGATATCGCCGCCCGCGTCAAAGAAAATCTTGGGGTGGACGACCGGGCGCCGGTGATGGGGGAATCCTTTATTCAGTGGGTGGTGGAGGATAACTTTATCGCCGGGCGCCCGGCGCTGGAAAACGTCGCCGTCGAGATGGTGGATTCGGTGGTGCCCTATGAAGAGGCGAAAATCCGCATCCTCAACGCCAGCCACAGCTGCATCGCCTGGGCCGGCACGCTGATCGGCCAGTCCTATATCCATGAAAGCACCGGCACCGACGCTATCCGCCGGATGGCCTATGACTACGTGACCGAGGATGTGATCCCGTCGCTGACCCCCAGTCCGCTGGATCTCGGCCAATACCGCGACGTGGTGCTGGAAAGATTCGGCAATCCCTATATCCGCGATACCAATCAGCGGGTGGCGGCCGACGGGTTTTCCAAAATTCCGGGATTTATCACCCCGACGCTGATCGAGTGCTACGCCCGCGGCCGGCAGCCCAGGGCCACCGCGGCGCTGCCGGCGCTGTTTTTTATCTTTATGCGCCGCTGGCATGAGGGAACGCTGCCGTACGACTATCAGGACGGCATTCTGGATGAGGCGGCCACCCACGCCATGTTCGCTTCGGCCGACCCCCTCGCCGTCTACGCCCGCGATGAGAAGCTGTTCGGGCCGCTGGCCGCCAAAGAGGAGTTCGAACAGTTGCTGCGCGAGACCGTTGCCCGGCTTGATGCCTGGGCGCGGGCCAATGCGCCGCTGGCCGTCAGCCATTAATTTCACCCTACCTTAACCCAGAGGGAGCGATTATGTATCTCGGTCTTGATTTAGGCACCTCGGAGATAAAAATCGTCATTATCGACGACGCGGGAACGCTGGTCGCCGGCGAAGGCGAAGCGCTGACCGTGCAGCGGCCGCACCCGCAGTGGTCGGAACAGGACCCGGCCCAGTGGTGGGCGGCCGCCAACCGGGCCATCGGCCGGTTACGCGCCCGCCACGGGGATATCTGGCCGGGCATTCGCAGCATCGGCCTGTCCGGGCAGATGCACGGCGCGGTGCTGCTTGACGCCGCCGATCGGGTTCTCCGGCCGGCCATTCTGTGGAATGACACCCGCTGCGCCGCGGAGTGCGACGAACTGACCGCGCGGGCGCCGGAACTGCATCGCATCGCCGGTAATCTGGCGATGCCCGGTTTTACCGCCCCCAAGCTGCTGTGGGTGGCTAAGCACGAACCGCAAACCTTCTCCCGCATCAACACCGTGCTGTTGCCGAAGGATTATCTGCGTCTGATGATGAGCGGCGAGAAAGTCTCCGACATGTCCGATGCGGCGGGAACCCTGTGGCTGGACGTCGCCAAACGGGACTGGTCGGACGCGCTGCTGCAAGCCTGCGGTCTGACGCGTGACCATATGCCCGCGCTGGTGGAGGGCTCCGCGCCTTCCGCCCGCCTGAAGGCGGATGTGGCCCGCGAATGGGGGCTGGCGGAAACGGTCATCATCGCCGGCGGCGGCGGGGATAACGCCGCCAGCGCCGTGGGGATCGGGGCGGTGAACAGCGGCGATGCGTTTATCTCCCTGGGCACCTCCGGGGTGATTTTTGTGGTCAACGAAAGTTTTCGCCCCAATCCGCAGTCGGCGGTGCATGCGTTCTGCCATGCTCTGCCGCAGCGCTGGCACCAGATGAGCGTCATGCTTACCGCCGCCAGCGCGCTGCGCTGGCTGTGCCGCATTTTGCGTACCGACGAACCCACCCTGCTGGCCGAAGTGGCCGAGCTGAGCAGGGACGAGCAGCTGCGGGCGCCGATCTTCCTGCCCTATCTTTCCGGCGAACGCACGCCCCATAACGACTCTATCGCCAGCGGATCCTTCCACGGCATGACGCACTCCACCGAGCGCGCCGCGCTGGCCTACGCGGTGTTGGAGGGCGTCGCCTTCGGCCTGGCTGACGGGCTGGAAGTGATGAAGCAGGCCGGCAGCCGCATCGAACAGTTTTCGCTGATCGGCGGCGGCGCGCGCAGCCCCTGGTGGGCGCAGCTGATTGCCGACGTGATGGATATCCCGGTGGTGACGCACCGGGACGGCGCGGCCGGCGGCGCATTGGGCGCCGCGCGCCTCGGCTGGCTGGCGGCGGGCGGCGATGAGGCGCAGGTGTGCGCCAAACCGGCGATCGATAGCCGGTTTATCGCCGACGCCGAGCGGGCCGAACGGCTGCGCGGCCGTTTGGCCCGTTACCGGCTGTTTTACCGTCAGCAGGTGGAGGCCAGGACAAGGGTTCAATAATTCCCGGCGCGGGCCGGGAAGTACGGCAGCCAGGCCGGCGGCAAATACCATAAGAAGTAGACGGCTTAGCCCTACCTGACGTCTACCCCATCGCAAAAAGAGAAGGAAAGAGACAGATGAAAAAAGTATTAGCGGGTCTTCTTCTGGCCGCAGCAGCAGTAACGGTTTCCGCACATGCCGAAGATAAAATCAAAGTGGGTTTCGCCAACCGCACCCTTAACGGCGCCTTTTTCAACGGGCTGACCGAGTATATGAAGATCCATGCCAAAGAGCGCGGCTACGATCTGATTACCACCGATGCGCGCGGGGATCTGACCAAGCAGATTTCGGACGTTGAAGATATGATTTCCCAGGGGATTAATTATCTGGTGCTGAATCCGCAGGATCCCGAAGCGGGCCTGCGCATTACCCAAATCGCCAAACGCGCGGGCATTCCCACCGTTATTCTCGATAGCGATATTTCCCTGGATGCGCCGGTGATTACCCGCGTTCAGGCCAACAACGCCAGAAACAATATCGCCATCGGCGAATATGCGGTGGAGCAATTCGGCAACAAGCCGATGAACTGCGTGCTGATCAGCGGCAACCAGGGGAATCTGGTGGGCGAGGCCCGGCGCTCCAACTTTATCCGCGGGGTGATGGAAGCCCAGTTGCGCAAATATAACCAGACCAACCTGACCATCGTCAGCCAGGGCTGGGGAAACTGGGACCAGCAGGGCGGCCTGAAAGCCATGGAGGATATCGTCGTCGCCCACGGCAGCAAGATTAACTGCGTCTACAGCGAAATGGATGATATGGCGCTGGGGGCGATACTGTCGTTAAAAGGCGCCAATAAGCTGCAGGAGGTAAAAGTCTTCGCCCACGACGGCTATAAAAGAGGGCTGGAAGCCGTGGAGCGCGGCGACCTGCAGGCGACGGCCGCCAATAACCCCAATACCCTGACGGCCACCGTGCTGGATATTATCGCTAAATACCAGGCGGGCAATAAGGATTTCCCGGATTACGTCTATACCCCCACCGTTCTGATCACCAAAGATAACGTGAAGAAAGTCTACGATCCTGAATCGCTTTTCTAAGTCGCTTCCCCCCTGGCGAACCAGGGGGGCTGAAAATGAGGTATTTTCATGGACCAGTATGCGGTCGTTATCGAGCAGGTTAAAAAAAGTTTTGGCGGCGTCCATGCGCTGAAAAACATTGATTTGAAAGTGAAGAAGGGCAGTATCCACGCCATAGTGGGAGAAAACGGCGCCGGTAAATCCACCCTGATGAAGATTCTGTCCGGCATCTATGTCAAGGACGGCGGAACCATCCATATCAATGGCGAAGAGGTCCACTTCACGTCGCCGAAGCAGAGCCGGGAAAATCATATCGGCATTATCTACCAGGAGCTGGCGCTGGCCCCGGACCTCACCGTGGCGGAAAATATTTTCCTCGGCGATCTCGGCTTCGGCGGCCGGTTGGTCAACTGGAAAAAACTGAACCAGAAGGCCGCCCGGGTACTCTCCAACCTGGGCTTTCATATTCCCCCCACGGCCCGGCTCGGCTCTCTGAGCGTCGCCTACCAGCAAATGGTGGAAATCGCCAAGTCGCTGGCCAGGGACGTAAAGATCCTGATCCTGGACGAACCCTCGGCGGTACTGTCGCACCGGGAGATCGATATCCTGTTCGGCCAGTTAAAGCTGCTGAAAGGCCAGGGGGTGACCATTCTGTATATCTCCCACCGTCTGGAGGAGATATTCGCCATCGCCGACGCGATTACGGTGATCAAGGACGGCGAAACGGTGACCGACCTGGACCCCGCCACCTGCACCGAAGATGACATTATTTCCAGCATGGTGGGGCGTAAATTCGAAAACCTTTATCCGCCGAAAAACATTCCCCGGCAAGAAACCGTGCTTGAGGTCTACGGCATGTCCACCCAGTCGCTGCTGAAAGATATCAATCTCAGCGCCAGAAAAGGCGAAATCGTCGGCCTGGCGGGGCTGGTGGGCTCCGGGCGCACGGAAATTTCCCGCTGTCTGTTCGGCCTGGACCGCATGACCGCCGGGCGGATTGTGAAAAACGGCAGGGAGATCGCCGTGCGCCATCCCGCCGACGCCATGCGCCAGGGTATCGGCCTGGTGCCGGAGAGCCGCAAAGAGCAGGGCGCCATTCTATCCCGGCCCATCCGGGAGAATATGACGTTATCGAATTTAAAACGTGTTTGTTACCGCTTCGGCATTTTAAATTACCGCCGCGAGCGGGAGGTGAGCGAACAGTCGCGTCAGCGGCTGTCGATTAAATTGGGTTCGGTGGAAGATCCTATTTCCAGCCTCAGCGGCGGGAACCAGCAAAAAGTGGTGATCGCCAAATGGCTGGCCACCGAATGCGATCTGCTGATCCTTGACGAACCTACCCGCGGCGTGGATGTCGGCGCCAAGGTGGAAATTTATAACGTGATTCATGAATTAGCCGAAAAGGGCTACGCCATTATTGTGATTTCTTCGGAAATGATCGAGGTCATCTCCCTGGCTCATCGGGTGTATGTGATGAGCGAAGGGACCATCACCGCCGAACTGCACGGCGAGCAGATCACCGAAGAGAACATTATGCGCTTCGCCATACCCAAACGTGCTTTAGCGTAGCTGAGGAAAGATTATGGAAACGATAAAAGACTCGACCAAAAACACGGGTTTCGCATTGCGGAGCAAGACGCTGCATTTTTTTGCCAACAACTCGACGCTGCTGGTGTTTTTCGTCATGTTGATCGTGGCCAATTTTTTATCCGATCGTTTTTACACGCCGGAGAATATTACCAACGTCTTAAGGCAGAGCGTGCCGCTCGGGCTGGCGGCCATCGGCATGCTGTTTGTCATCCTGACCGGCGGCATCGACCTCTCCGTGGGGTCTATTATGGCGCTGGTCTCGGTGGCGGTGGCGCTGCTGATCCCGGAGATCGGTTTGATGCCGGCGATAATCGCCGGCGCCGGTATCGCCACGCTGGTGGGGGCCGCCGCCGGGAGCCTGGTGACCTTTTTCAATATCGCTCCGTTTATCGCCACGCTGGCCATGATGACCATCGCCCGCGGCGTGGCGCTGATCGCCGCCAAGGGACAGCCGATTTTTATTGACGATGTGTCCTATGTGAATTTCGGCACCGGCTACCTGTTGGGATTGCCGCTGCCGGTCTATGTGTTTATCGCTTTTGCGCTGCTGGCGCATTTTGTTTATCGCTACACGGTATTTGGCCGTCTGGTGGTGTCCATCGGCTCCAATGAAACCGCCACCCGCTTTGCCGGCGTCAGGGTGGATTGGTACAAATTCGCCGTCTATGCCCTGAGCGGACTGGCGTGCGGCCTGGCCGGCGTGCTGGCCTCCACCCGTACGGGCGTGGGGTCGCCGGTAATGTCCATCGGCTTTGAACTGGACGTGATCGCCGCGGTGGTGGTGGGCGGCGCCAGCCTGGCGGGAGGACGCGGCACGGTGGTCAATACCATTATCGGCGTGCTGATCCTGAGTATTATTTCCAACCTGATGAATTTAATGAATATTTCCGGCTATAACCAGCAGGTGGTAAAGGGGGTGATCATTATCGTCGCCGTAATGCTGGAGAGCTTTAAATCCCGGGCGCGGGCATAGAGCGGGGCGGGCCGCGGCGCGTGCAGGCTGAGCACGCGCCGGTATCTTCGGCTATATCACTACTGGCGATGCAACTGCCGCCATTTATATGGGGTTAACCCGGTCAGATTTTTCAGCGCCGTCGTGAAATGGCTTTGACTGGAAAAGCCGCAGGTTTCAGCAATGTCATGTAGTGAAAGCGCCGGGTTTTTCAGTAAATCCATCGATTTTTCCGCTCTTAATTTCATGACCCAGCGCAGAGGCGTTTCTCCCGTCTCTTTCTGAAAGTTACGTGAAAAATGCCTGACGCTGAGTCCGGCCGCATCAGCTAAATCATTTAGCGAGATCTCGTCTGCAAGACGACTGAATACATATTCTTTGACGCGCTTCATGCGCCACTGCGGCAGCGCAATCTGCGGATTATCAAGCTGGGTGCCGGCAATAATAAGCAGCTGGGAAATGATGGACATAATAAGGCCATCGGCCAGATAACTATTATTCAATGAACCTGAATTTGCGCACAGCCACAGTCGGTTCATCATTTGCTCAACCAGCGGCTCTTCCCAGGTATCCGAGGTGAGCGGATCGAACATATTTTCTAACGTGGTGGGGCATGCACCACCAAGGATCATTTTTGTCGTTTTGTTCGGGACGGCGAGCACCAAAACGGTGCGTCGTGCGTTAACCTCCCATTCGCTGGTGGTGTTTGAAGGCACAACCAACATCCGTCCCGGCTGCGATATCCGGGTGTAATTACGGTCATTAATACTCCATGACCATCGACAGTTGTGCTCGGTTTTTAGGGGTAAAGCGATAATGGTCTCTTCCAGTGCCGGATCCGTAAAGTTGTGGGCATTTTGTTCAACCAGAATCATCCGGAACGGAAACTTTCCTTTGGATTCACGATGCTGCTGTGAAAAGGAAGAGTAGCCGGATTTTCGGTAGAACTCAGAATAAGTTGACCATGTATCGTTACGCATGAGCTTTAAAACCTCAGTAAAAATATGGATGCCATTGAGTCGATAAAAACTTGAGGCTGATATCCCATCCCCTGGATATAGACAAACCGCATCTCTTTTCTACCCGTACTCTTGCAAGAAGCAAGAATCGTGCCGGGTAAAGCATGCGAGAAAATGGGTAGCGGAGATTTATTTTTCCATAAAGACATAAATTACATAAAAAAGACGCGCCGAGCGGTTTTGGTGAAATTAGCCGGCGCGCCGCGTTGACAGGCATTCCGGAAATTGAATAGGTTGAACCAAGAGGACACACGAAGAGATGATTTTGCAGGCAGGGGTTTTTTATCAAAACATCATGATTACCCGGGAAATAAGTGTGGTTAATCATATGAATTAATTTTTTACAAAGAGAAGTGAAGTATGGTGATGAGCACAGACAAACCTTTGAAAGGTGACCTCCTCGGCGGTCATAATTATTCTGAAATAAAAGATGAGTCTCTGCATCGGGGTTTATCAAACAGACATATTCAATTGATATCTATTGGCGGAGCAATAGGAACCGGATTATTTATGGGCGCGGGGAAAACCATAAGTATGTCTGGAACATCAATTATTTTTACCTATGCCATTATCGGTTTTTTCCTTTTTCTGGTCATGCGGGCAATGGGGGAGTTATTACTCTCTAATTTAAAGTTCAAATCCTTTGCTGATTTCGCATCCGCTTATTTGGGGCCCTGGGCCGGTTTCTTTATCGGATGGTCCTATTGGCTTACCTGGGTGGTTGGCGCCATTGCGGATTATGTCGTTATCGGCAGCTTTGTGCAGTTTTGGTTCCCCGATCTTCCGACCTGGATACCGGCGATATCAACATTACTGTTCCTGGTGACATTAAATTTATTTACCGTAAAAGTATTTGGGGAACTTGAGTTCTGGTTTGCTTTGATAAAAGTGATTACTATTTGCGCTCTTATTATAACCGGCATCTATTTAATCGCGACTTCGTTCGTTTCACCAGACGGCGTGCAGGCATCCTTAAGGCATGTTACCAACAAAGAAACGTTATTCCCGCATGGGGTTTTTGGTTTCTTCGCCGGATTTCAAATCGCGATATTTTCCTTTGCCGGTATTGAGCTTATCGGTACCACCGCTGCGGAAACCAGGGATCCTGTTCGCACTTTACCTAAGGCAATCAATTCCGTACCGATAAGGGTGCTGCTATTTTATGTCTTGTCGATAATCGTTGTTATCTCGGTCTCTTCCTGGGAATATATCGTTCCTGACCGTAGTCCGTTCGTTCAATTGTTTATGCTATCGGGTCTTCCCGCCGCGGCCGCCGTGATCAATTTCGTTGTTACATCATCCGCCATGTCCGCTGCCAATAGCGGGGTATTTTCCACTAGCCGGATGCTGTATGGACTTTCCGTTGAAAAAGATGCCCCGGCGTTATTTAAAAAACTGGCTAACTCGTCAGTACCTGTTCCGGCGCTGCTGTTTTCTGGTTTAAGCATGTTAATCGGGACGACGCTGCTTTTCATCATTCCAAACGTCATGACCGTTTTCACTCTGGTATCAACGGTTTCTGCCATTCTATTTATTTTTACATGGGCGATGATCCTGGTTTCTTACCTGGCTTATCGTAAGAAACGTCCGGAATTACATGCTAAATCAACGTTCAAAATGCCGGCAGGAATATTCATGTCATGGTTTGCTCTGGCTTTCTTTGCTTTTGTTATCGTGCTCCTTTCGTTCGAGCCAGATACGCGTAGAGCGTTGCTGCTTACGCCACTATGGTTTCTCGGTTTAACCGTGGTTTATCTGGTCCGTTCAAGGTCAGAGAGAAGTATTATTTTAAGAAATGGGATCAGGACGGAAATTAATTAAATCCGGTGAACAACGCAGTTACAAACAATTGGAATATGTGAAATGAACAAATTTTTTGCTGAGAGAATTGAACGCGTTAAACCTTCTGCTATCCGACAGTTGCTGAAATTCGGTGCGGACCCTGACATTATTTCCTTCGGTGGCGGTTATCCCGATGCAAATATGTTCCCAATTAAAGAATTGAATAATATCTATACCAGCTTGCTTTCCGGGCCTGCTGATACTGCGCTGCAATACACGCATTCCGCAGGTATTCCCCGATTGCGCGAACAGGTCGCGGAAAGGATGAATGCCGATGGGGTTGTCTGTACTCAGGAAAATATTCTGATCCTTCAGGGAGGGCAGCAAGGTTTGGATCTTGTCGCCAAACTGCTGATTGATAAGGGAGATATTATTGTCACTGAGGCCCCGACCTTTTTGGGCGCGCTGATAGCGTTTAACCCCTATCAGCCCGAGTACCTTTCCATCCCCATGGATGAGAATGGTCTGATGACGGACGCATTGGAAGGGTGCTTAAAGAAACAGGGTAAAATTAAATTTCTTTATACCGTTCCTGATTTTCATAATCCGACCGGGATTACTTTATCGTTAGAGAGACGGAAGAAGCTGATCGCTCTGGCAAACGAATATGATTTTATTATTCTTGAAGATACGCCTTATCGTGAAATCCGCTATCAGGGTGAAAAGCTGCCCACAATCAAGAGCATGGATACCGAAGGACGCGTCATTTATCTTGGCAGTTTTTCAAAGACGCTGGCGCCTGGATTACGCGTTGGCTGGTCCGTCGCATCGCCATTACTGACTGAGAAGTTGGGACTGCTGAAACTGGCGGCCGATACCCAGTGCAGCACGCTGAATATGAGTGCGGTTTCCCTCTATCTCGATACCTATGATATCGATAAGCATATTGAAAACGTTCGTCGCGTATATTTACGCAAAAAAGAGCTGATGCTGAATACCATTGCCGAGACATTTCCGGACAATGTTCGTTTTACCAATCCAAGCGGCGGAATGTTCACATGGATGGAGTTTCCCGCAGGGTTTAATACCGAAGCCTTTTTAATGGAGAAAGCGGTTCCCCTGGCTCAAGTGGCCTATGTTCCCGGCGGGAGTTTCTTCGCCACAAAACAGCAAAAAAACTATGCAAGATTGAGTTATTCGACGCATACCGACACAAACATCGTCAAAGGAATATCTTCTTTAGGCGCTTTGCTTAAGTCGGTGCTCTGATATACCAACGATGCAGGGACGCATATATCGGCTAAAGTGAGGCTAGTGTGTTAGCGGCGGATTAGTTGCAGCAAGGGAGTATGTATTGTTCCTGGCTGTAAACCTGGTGAGCAAGTTGGAAATACATAGAGGTTTTTAATCAATTCGATGAACACGCAGACTGCTTTAAATATAACTTTCCCGTCAGAACTGTTACGTTCGGCACAGGGTTTGATTGCCGCCGCCAGTTTTAGCCTGCTGCTTGCCGGGACCAATTTAACCACGCCGCTGATACCCCTCTACAAAAATGTATTGGGGTTCACCCCTTTCCTGATGTCGCTGACGTTTGTCTGCTATGTCGGCATTTTGATTGGCGTGCTGCTCGCGCTGGCGAAACCTTCGGTTGTCAGATGGTCGCCTTACTTTATCTGCGCGGCTTTGTCGATGGCCATCATTTCCGACTTACTGCTGGGAACGGCTACGGAAAGCGGCATACTTGCCGGCCGGGCGATAGCGGGTATTGCCGGTGGTCTTGGTACGGGAGCGGCGGCGGCGCTGGTCGTCGCGGCGCTAGGCGTTAAGGGGCGTTCATTATCGGCGACGGGCAACTTGGTTGGCGCGGTGCTGGGAACATCTTTGTCGCAGTGGTGCGTGAATCATTTGGGTGATAAATCAATGCACCTGGTTTTTTATATTCATGCCGTCGCCAGTTTTGTTCTGCTGATTTTATTAGCCATGGTTTTGATTTGTAATAGAAATACCAATCAAAATATTCTCACTTATCGTAAATCGCAAAATATCGCAATAAAATTTTCGGCTTTTGATTATCTTGTGCCAATCGGCGTCGGATGCGTGTCGTGGATTGCAATTAGTACGGCGATCGTTTTTCTTCCGTCCTTTTTTGATTCTCTTCATATGATGGCGGCAAGCAGATATGGCGTTATTGTCATGCTGGTATTATGTGCGGCGGGGCAATTAGGCAGCCCGTGGCTTACCGGGAAAATGCCTTCGGCGTCGGGTATCATTTCTCTGGTGGTCGGCGGTTCTTTAATCATCCTTTCAGGACTGACCGGGTCCTCGGAGACGGCGATCATCGCCTTAGGTATCATCGGGTTGGGGGTTGGGATATCCTATAGACTGTGTCTGATAATGATTACACTGGGCGTATCGGCATCGGAACACGGCGCTCGAAGTTCTTACTATGCCGCGGTAACCTATTGCGCCGCTGCATTAGTTATATTATTGGCTGGCATGCTGGGTAATTTTGTCGGCTTAATAGAGATCGTCTATCTTCTTTTCTTCGCAATACTCGTCTCTTGTTCTTTGTTTTTCTTTAAAGCGCCACGACTTAAGGATGCCATTGAAGTGCATAAGGTTAACTAGCCGCGTTAAAAATAAAATAGATGACCGATCAACCCATATATTGCGAGAAATGGTACGCATGGGTTAATTATAACCAATTGTTTTGTATTTATTTTTTAGTAAAGGGAATAGCGGGCCGATATGAGGCCGTGATTAGGCCCTACGTTGAAAAAAGTGGCCTTTTGATGAAAGCAACTCGCTAACACTGTCGATAGTATCAAGTTACAAGCCTCACTTATATTTCGTGATAGACAAGATAATTCCGGGGAAACGATTTATGAATCAGCAAGCCATACAGCATGACCCAAATGTTTCTTCTACAGTGGAATCACCTTTATTCGAGGCTATTCTTCGCTGTGAAAATCTGGTCATGAATTTTGGTTTATTTAGAGCAATAAATGATTGCTCCATTTCTATAAATAAAGGAGAAATAACGGGTTTGGTTGGGCCAAATGGCGCAGGGAAAACAACGTTATTTAATTTGATTGCCGGCGCTTATACGCCAAGTTCCGGGAAAATAATTTATCAGGGAAGAGATATTAGCCAGTTAACGCCCGACCAGCGTTTTCATCAGGGATTGGTCAGAACATTTCAGATCCCTCATGAATTTCATCATCTTTCGGTACTGGAAAATTTAATGATGGTTGCGCCGGGGCAACCGGGAGAATCATTACTGACCAATTGGTTTCAACCCAACAAAGTTGAAAAGTTCGAGGAAGATGTCCGCAATAAGGCGTGGGAAACGCTGGCCTTTCTCGAATTGACCCATATTGCTTATCAACGCGCCGGACAAATTTCCGGAGGACAAAAGAAATTACTGGAACTTGGCAGAACCATCATGACGGATGCCGAGCTGGTGTTGCTGGATGAACCCGCCGCGGGCGTAAACCGTACGCTTTTAAGAAAGCTGGAGGAAAAAATCCTCTATCTGAACCAGGTCCGCGGCTACAGCTTTATTTTAATCGAGCATGATATGGGCATGATTGAACGCCTGTGCCATCCGGTTATCTGTATGGCGGAAGGGCGCGTGCTTATCGAAGGCGATTTCGCCACCGTCCGGTCCGACCCCCGCGTATTAGAAGCCTATTTGGGTGAATCTGGGAGTGCCGTCGCATGAGTGCCTTATTAAGCGTCAAACAGGTTTGTGGGGGATACGGAGATACCGATATTCTTTTCGATCTCTCCATGGAGGTTTCCCGCCGGGAAATCGTGGTCATCGTAGGTCCGAACGGCGCCGGTAAATCAACGGCCATGAAATCTATTTTTGGCCTTATCAACATTCGTTCCGGTTCGATAACGGTAGGACATACCGAACTTGTCGGTAAACCAACGAACCAGATTGTTAATTCCGGCGTTTGTTATGTTCCACAGGTAAATAATGTTTTTGCCGATATGAGCGTGCAGGAAAATCTTGAAATGGGCGCCTTTCTGAAATCGGGTAAGGCGGATATTAACGCGTCGGCCGAACGTATCTATCAATTATTTCCTGATTTAAAACAGAAAAGAAAAGCCCTTGCCGGCAGTTTATCCGGCGGTCAGCGTCAGATGGTCGCGATGGGAAGAGCATTAATGCTGGATCCTGAAGTTCTGCTGTTGGATGAACCCACTGCGGGCCTGTCGCCAAAGTATATGGAGCAAATCTTTCAGCTTTGCCGCGATATTCGCGATACCGGCGTGGCGATTTTGTTGGTAGAGCAGCATGCGAAACAAGCTTTAGCATTTGCCGATCGTGGTTATGTCCTGGCCTCAGGGCGTAATCGGCACGAAGGCACCGGGGCCTCATTACTGGCTGATAAACAGGTTGCAGAAATGTTTTTAGGTGGCTAATTTGATGGACTTTATTAATTTCTATTTGATCCCCGGTATCGTTCAGGGTTCCATCTATGCGCTGGGTGCTATCGGTATTACCTTGGTTTACTCCATTATGCGTCATGGGCATTTTGCTCATGGCGACCTGTCGACTTTCGGCGCATTCCTGGCGTTATTTTTTACTACTACGCTGGCCTTACCATTATATGCGGCATTATTGCTTGCGATTGTATTCACCGGATTGATTGGCGTCGGCCTGGACCGTTTATTTTATGCCAATTTGCGTAACAGGCCGAAAATCATCACGACTATCGCATCGTTCGGCGTGGCGCTGATGCTGCGTTCAGTGGTTCAGGTTGTCTGGGGCGTGAATACCGAAAATTATGTTCAGGGTATTTCTCGTCCGAGTAACTGGTTTGGCATACGCATTAAAGAAGATGAAATTATTACCGTCGCTATCGTCTTGGGAATTGTTTTTATACTGAATTTTTTCCTTACCCGAAGTAAATGGGGTAAGGCGATGCGCGCGATGTCGGACAATCCTGATTTGGCGCTTTTGTCGGGGATAGATAATAAAAAAGTTATCACGCTGACCTGGATGATTGTCGGCGGATTATGCGCGGCGTCAGGATTTCTTCTCGGCCTTAATTCCGAAGTCAAATCGATGATGGGCTGGAATATGTTATTGCCGATGTTTTCCGCCGCGATTCTTGGCGGCGTAGGGCGAATAAGCGGTGCGGTAGTCGGCGGGTTTATCGTCGGTATCGCCGAAGAAATCTCCGTCTTATTCTTACCGGCCGAATACAAAATGGTTAGCGCCATCGCCATTCTGTTATTGGTATTGTTAATCAGACCTACAGGCATATTCCGTGGGAAAATACTGTAAAAGAGGATATCTTTATGGAATGGCTTAATTACCCGGTATATTTGGCGATTTTTGTTTGTATCTACGGTTGCCTTGCGATAGGTCTGAATATTCAATGGGGATATGCGGGGCTATTTAATGCGGGAGTCGCGGGTTTCTTTGCGGTCGGTGCGTACTCTTCGGCGATATTAACCTCCCCGGCGGTAGCAGGCCGATTAGGCGGCTTTGAATTACCTGTGATTTTGGGAATGGTCGGCGCCATGCTTTTTTCCTGTTTGCTGGCGTGGCCGATAGGAAAAATATGCTTAAGGTTTCGATCGGATTATTTGTCTATCGTTTCATTAGGATTTGCTGAAACCATTCGTCTGGTTGCGCGTTCGGAAGAGTGGCTGACTAATTCCGCTCGCGGAATTAGCGGCGTGCCCAGACCTTTCGGCGACTTATCTTATGCGTATTCGCAATGGGCCTATCTTGCACTTAGCGCCGTCATTTTGCTGGCGGTCTATCTGTTGATTGAGCGTCAGGCCCGCTCGCCCTGGGGAAGAATGATGCGGGCGATTCGTGATAACGAAATTGCCGCTCGCGCCATGGGTAAAAATGTCGCCAAACGTCAACTGGAAGCCTTTATTTTGGGCTCAGCCTTTATGGGATTGGCCGGGGCGCTCTATGTACATTTCACCCGAGCGATCACGCCTGACGCCATCGACCCGATGCTGATCACCTTTTTAGCCTGGATTATGGTCATTCTGGGCGGCTCCGGTAATGGGCGCGGCGTCCTGGCGGGGGCGCTGATTATATGGGTTATCTGGTCGTGTTCTGAATTGGTTACCGATCAACTGCCGGCCGAATGGGCATTAAAGGCGAAATATATCCGCTTATTTTTAATCGGTTTGTTGTTACAGCTCGTGTTGCGTTTTCGGCCTGAGGGACTATTTCCCGAAGTATTACGTAAAGCGCCGCGTAACAACAATGAACCTGTTTTAGATAACGGCAAAGAGAAGTAGTACATAGGGCGGTAAATTGTATTAGCGCAAAGAACGTCTCGCTAATTTAAACAAATATTCATCCGGGGGATGTATGAAGAAAAAATATCTGGCGTTGGGTTTATGCTCGGCTTTGATGGCAACGTCATCTTTTGCCGATGTTAATATTGGATTGCTTGGCGGTATGACGGGCGGCACTGCGGCCATGGCTCCCCAAATTATGAAGGCTTACGACTTGGCGATAAAACAGGTTAATGAGCAGGGCGGTATTCTCAAGGGGGAAAAACTGGTCGGGATTACTGCGGATGATGGCTGTAATCCGCAGCTTGGCGCCGATGCGGCCTCAAAAGTGGTTAATGTTTCGCGCGTGATAGCCGTTGCCGGTCCGTGGTGTTCCGGCGCGGTATTGGCGGCGGCAAATTCAGTCACCATTCCCGCCGGCGTGGTGCTTGTCACCCCGGCGGGCACATCGCCCCAAATTACCGCGTTAAAAGATAACGATCTGGTATTCCGTACCGTGGCTTCGGATGAGTATCAGGGACAGGTGTTGGCCCGCACATTGCTCAAGAGAGGAACAAAAGAGGTTGCGGTTTCTTTCCTGAATAACGATTACGGCAAAGGATTGGCTGAATCCTTTAGAAAAGAATTTGAAGCTAAAGGCGGCAAAATTTCCGGCTATGCGGCCCATGAAGAAAACAAAAGTTCCTATCGTACCGACCTCGCCAGCCTTGCCAGGGCGGGCGCCGACACCCTGGTCATTTTTGACTATGCGGATACTTCCGGACTGACCGTTATGCGCGAAGTGCTGGAAAATGACTTCTTCCAGAATATCGTCGGCGGCGAGGGCATGAAAACGTCGACGTTGATTAAGTCACTGGGCGCGGAAAATTTATCGACTTTACTCGTCTCTTCGCCGGTGAGTACCACCTCCACGGCGTCAGAGCTGTTTAACCAGCAATTTAAAGCGGTAAGCGGCGATCCGAACGCGGTTTTTACTAATACGGGCTATGACGCCGTATTTATGCTGGCGCTGGCGATAGAAAAGGCCAAAGGCGATAAAGCCGGGATTTCTTCTGCGCTGAGGGCCATTTCCGGTACAGAGGGCGATGCCATTTTGCCCGGCGAATGGAGTAAGGCCAAAGCCCTGATTGAATCCGGTAAACCGATTCATTATCAAGGCGCGTCTGGTTCGCTGAGTTTTGATGCCAATGGCGATGTCCCTGGTTCATACGCCTTATTTAATGTTGCGGATAAAGACTATAAGTTTATCAGCAACATGGAGTAAATTTTTAAGCAGCCCCCTTCCGGTTGATGGCGGGGGGCGCTTTCGCGTATTGATATGTTCAATCAGCGACTGAATTTTTGTGCAAATGCCCGCGGTGGTTAAATTTTGAATCGCAGACGCCAGCGCGCAGGCGTCATCCCGGTGACTTGTTTTAACGCCGTGGTCAAATGGCTTTGACTTGAAAAGCCGCAATGATGAGCAATATCGCAAATTGACTCATGAGTTTCCAAGAGCAATGTTTTGGCTTTTTCCAGTCGCTGATTCATTAGCCAGCGATGAGGCGTTTCCCCCATTTTTTGCTGGAAACTACGAGCAAAATGCCGGCGACTTAAACCTGCCGCTTCGGCTAAATCATCGATACTGATTTCATTGCTGATGTTGGCGTTTACGAATTGATTGACTCTCTTGATGCGCCATTGCGGGAGGATCACCGACATATTTGTAGCCAGGTCGGCGTCAGCCCTGATAAGCAGCTGGGAGAGAATGGTGATTAACAAACCATCGGCCAAATAGCCCTGCGCCATATTTTGTCCTGCCGAGTTCTCCCACAGATGCGCAAGTAATGTTTCAACCAGCGGGTCTGACCAGGTATTTTCCGACAGTTGCCAGAATGTTTGGCCAATCTGATCGGGACAGGCGCCGCCCAGGATTTTACGTACTGTTTCATTTGGGAGCGTTAGCACCAACATAGTGCGATTTCCGTCGACTTCCCATTGGCTTTCGATACCTGCGGGTACAACCAGCATCTGACCGACATGAGCCTTCTGCTTATGCGTTCGTCCATTGATGGTCCATAACCAGTTGCATTGACTTTCTACCGATAACGGCAAGGCAAGGATAGTCTCGTCCAGCGGCGGATCAATGAAGTTATGCGCGCCTTGTTCAACGCGTATCATACTGAAGGGCAAACGGCCCTGAGAGTGCCGGTGTTCCTGAGGAAAGACCGCATAAGGAGAGCGTTGATAGAAATCAGAGTAGCTGCGCCATATTGGACTCTGCATAATGTTGACCCTCTTTCACCGCATATAACTCTTTTTGCTATTTATGGACTGCATTGATCTGGAGCTCTATGGCTGGCCCGTTGCCTTGTAATGCAATATTCGGACCATCTCAGAAATCTGAGTAGTAGGGGACTGCCTGACGGCGGCGGCGGATTCCTTGATGCTTATATGGCTTTTCTCAACGCCGGCGCCACCGACAACGGCGCGCTATCAGGTCTACGTCGCCAATATTTTGGCCCGGATGGCTACAGCGGTTTATTGAATAAATCAGATTGCACACGCAGTAGAACTACGCAGAAGACTTGTCAGGCGACAACACATATCCGTTTGCGCGCTCGCGCGGCGCTGGAAACCGCATATACCTCCGGATCAAAATAGAATCTAACGATCAAAATTACTCATTTAATTTACGCAACCTATTAAAATATTATTTTTGATCGTTTTTGTCGATCATAAACGTAAACTTCTTATGCCGTCAGCCGATAAATAACAGGCGTTAGAAATATTTTCAGTCATAACGCGCACGTGCTCACCCGAAGTGCGAGGTCTCTGGTGGCAAGATTTCATAACCGCTCGTTCGACGCGGTTTCACAAGATGGCAAGCACCATTTTCCACGCACCTCAAGCTCTGCGGCAACCTCCCATTACAAGCCGGGATGTGACTGATGTTAAACGGATGCAATCAATACGCGCGGCATTAACGCAAAGGTTTGCATCGGGCAGGCCTTATCCACACGAAGGAAGTGAGAAAGTGAAGAACTATAGAATCGGTATTCGGCTGGCGGTGGGATTTGGCGTGCTTATCGTCTTTTCTCTGGTGATGCTGGCTTGCGGTATCTATCAGCTGCAACAGATTGATCAACGTACCCGGCAGATGATGCAGGAGCCGTTGCAGAAGGAGAGGCTGGTGACGGACTGGTTCGGCGTTATCAGCGCCAGCGTGCAGCGCACCACCGCCATAGCCCGCAGCAGCGACGATGCGTTATCCGAACTGTTCGCGGCGGAAAACGCCGTTGCCAGCAAGGGTTCCAGCGAACGGCAGGCCGAATTTGCCGGGCGCATCGCCGGTCCGCAGGAGAAAGCGTTATTCGATAAGCTGAACGAGGTTCGTCAGAGCTATATCAAAGTGCGCGATCTTATCATCACCGTGAAGTCGAGCGGCCAGCTTGAACAGGCTTTAGCGCTTTTCGAGCAGGATTTCCGGCCGGCGGCGAGTAACTATCTGGAGACGCTGCAGGCCCTGCGCGACTTTCAGCGCGCCAGCATCGACCAACTGGGCGCGGATATCTCCCGGGGAGCCAGCAACGGCTATCTCTTTCTGGGCATTATCGGCCTGCTGATCGCGGTGGCCGGTTCGCTGCTGGCCTGGGTGCTTACCCGCAGCATCGTGCGGCCGCTGGAACACGCGGTGCGGATCACCAATGCGGTGGCCGACGGCGATCTCACCCAGGATGTGCGTCCGGAAGGGCGGGATGAGACCGCGCTGCTGCTCCATGCCTTGCGGAACATGACCGTCCGGCTGCGCACCATCGTCGGCGAGGTGCGCCAGGGGGCGGAATCCATCGCCGGGGCGTCTTCGCAAATCTCCGCCGGCAACCTCGACCTTTCCAGCCGTACCGAAGAGCAGTCCAGCGCGTTGCAGGAGACGGCGGCCGCCATCGAGCAGCTGGCGTCCACCGTGCGCCAGAACGCTGACAACGCCAAACAGGCCAACCAGATGGCGCAGTCCACCGCCGGTCAGGCCCAGTCGGGCGGGCAGCTGGTGAACGAAGTGGTGCAGACCATGGGAGCGATCGACACCTCATCCAAGAAGATTGTGGACATTATCGGGGTGATCGACAGCATCGCCTTCCAGACCAATATTCTGGCGCTTAACGCGGCGGTGGAAGCCGCCCGCGCCGGCGAGCAGGGCAGGGGCTTCGCGGTGGTGGCCAGCGAGGTGCGCAGCCTGGCCCAGCGCAGCGCGTCGGCGGCCAAGGAAATCAAGGAGCTGATCGACCACTCGGTGCAGACCGTGGAAACGGGCAACCGGCTGGTGGAACAGGCCGGATCGTCGATACTGGAGATTGTCGGCGGCGTGCGCAAAGTCAGCGATTTGGTGAGTGAAATCAGCGCCGCCAGTCAGGAACAGTCACTGGGGATTGACCAGGTGAATGTGGCGGTGACCCAGATGGAACAGACCACGCTGCAAAATGCGGCGCTGGTGAACGAGGCGGCGGCGGCCACCCAGTCGCTGCAACAGCAGGCCGAGCAGCTGGAGCAGGGGGTAAGCGTATTTCGGCTGTCGGGCGAACAGCAGGGTTCGTCTGCGGCCGGCAAACCAGCCTCCGCCGCTACGGCGCCGTCTGTCGCTCTGGAGCATAAACCGGCGGTCGGCGGCAAATCAGCGGCCACCGGCGACGGGAACTGGACCACCTTTTAATAAAAATCACCGTCGGCGTCTTGCCGGCGGTGACAATCAAGCTTGATGACTCCGCGCGGCATGTTATGCCGCCACAGCGTCACTTCGGCGCAGCGCGGCCTCACCGTTGCTTCCCTGACTTCAGCGCGTAAATTTACGCTCCGCTCAAAATATGTTATCGGTAGCCGTAATCTTATTTTCATCAACGGATACCGATATGTCTCAACCGGTTATATCTCTCTCCGCCGCGCGTAACCTGCACCTCGCCGCACAACGCCTGCAGCATCCCTTAAAGCGTAAACCCGTCCGCGACGATCTCCTCGCCGCCATCAGAAATATGGCATTGCTGCAAATCGACACCATCAGCGTCGTGGCGCGCAGCCCTTATCTGGTGCTTTTTAGCCGCCTCGGACATTATCCGACGCCATGGCTGGAAGAGATGCTGGCCGAAGGCAAACTGTTTGAGTACTGGGCGCATGAAGCCTGCTTTATTCCCATCGAAGATTACCCGTTATTGCGCCACCGTATGCTGCGGCCTGAAAAAATGGGTTGGAAATATTCACCGGAATGGCTTGCAGCGCATCAGCAGGATATCACCGCGCTGTTGAGCCATATCGCTGAAAACGGACCGGTGCGCTCGGCCGATTTCAGTACGGATAGACCCTCGTCCAGCGGCTGGTGGGACTGGAAACCGCATAAAAGACACCTAGAAATGCTGTTTACCGCCGGAAAATTGATGGTGGCGGAACGGCGCAATTTTCATCGCGTGTACGATCTCGCCGAACGCGTATTGCCCGGCTGGGACGACGTCACGCAGGCCTTGTCCCAGGACCAGGCCGAAATCGAGATGTTGCGCCGTTCCGCCGAGTGCCTCGGTCTTTTCAAAGCCGAATGGTTGGCCGATTACTACCGCTTAAAGCGCATCAAAACCGACGAGGTTATTTCCCGCTTGCTGCACGGCGGGGAGCTCACGGCGGTGAACGTCGACGGGCTGGAAGGGCAATATTATGTCCACCGCTCACAGTTCGAATTGCTGCAACAGGCGCTACAGGGGCGGATAAGCTCCAGGGTAACCACGCTGCTTTCACCTTTTGACCCGGTGGTGTGGGACAGAAAACGCGCGCTGACGTTGTTTGGTTTCGACTATCGATTGGAGTGCTATACGCCGCAGGCCCTGCGCCGGTACGGTTATTTCACCCTGCCGATATTAAACCGCGGTGAGCTGATAGGACGGGTGGACGCCAAAATCCATCGTCGGGAGAAGACGTTTGAAATTAAAACGCTGCATCTGGAAGAGGGCATAAAACTCACCGAGCGGCGCATTAAGGATCTCACCGGGGCATTCAGCCGCTGTGCGCGCTGGCACGGCGCGGAATCAGTCGCCATAAGGCATATTCCTGCCGAGCTGCGTTCAAGCTGGGGCAACGGCTGGTCGCTTTTGGATCGGTTTGTTTGAAATAATGGTTTTCTTTAGTTTTAATATAAAAATATTTTTCTATTAAGAAGTTAATATCCTTAGCCAAACGCGATATAAATTGCTCCCAATAAAAATTTGTGACGAATGTCAAAAAAACAGATCTTGGACGTCCCGGCTCTGAACTTTTTGCAATGGGAAAAATATAACAAAATAGCATCATATATTGCTGTTTTACTCTTTATGATAGCATCATTCAAGATGATTTTTTTAATAAAGATTTAATAAACAATGGGTTGTGGTAACTTCACGCCTACTGCATAAGCGGTAAAAGCAACGGTAATACCATATTATGCGACTATTATAAGGTTTTCGATTTTGAATAGGACCGAATTGGGGGCAAGAATCGCTATCGAATAAGGATAAAACCTGTCTGGATCTACAGAATCAACTCTGCTAAAGTTAATATACATATAAATATAATAATTGAGGGATGGCATTGTATATATATATTATTATTCTGGCAGTCATGTTGTATGTTTTTTTTCTGATATACAGAAAAAACAAACAAAAGAGAGAAAGAAATAAGGTGGTTGAGCCTTTAGTGTTATTTTTTGAAGAAAGGCGCAGAGAGCTTGATATCGGAACGCTTAATTTGACAGCAAAAGTTCCATTCAGCGTTATTAAAAATGTTATCAAGTGTCTGAGTCCGAGTGAAAGAGAGGAATTCCGCGCACATTTAAAATCCTACCGGGAGATTAAAGAACGATTGATTAATACTAAATATTACGAAAACGAAAAACCGTTACTGCTTAGGCGGGCAAAAAATCATGTTAAAGACATATTAGAGGCTATACATATTCAGCCCTGATATGTGTTGGCCGGGTTTTAGGCCGGCGCGTTCTCCGCTCGTTGGTGCAGACGCAAGACCCATATGGCCGAGAAAGACCATGCCAGCGCTATAATGGCTCCTGCGACCCCTCCCATCTGGGGGCTGAGCAGAAAGTCGGAGGCCGTCTTCAACCAGCCGCTCACCGCATCGGCGCCGCGGTAGACCACGCTATCGATGAAGTTCTTCGCCTTGTACTTGTCGGAAGTATCCACCGAGGTAAAAAGCATCTCTCTCCCTGGCCTGACCAAGGCGTATTCGCCTACACGGCGAATTACCATGACCACGACGAATATACCCAGCATCGCCGATATGCTCAGCATGATGAATCCGCCAATCATCACGATGGGAACGCTAAGCAGCAGTGCCCGTAGACCGAAGGCGGCGGCTATTCTGCCGGTTAAGAAGAACTGAATCGTCAGTGTTAAAAACTGCACGACAGCATCGATGCCGGAAAAGAACTGCGTTTGCTCCGTTCTATCGGTGAAGCGATCGGCAACAAACCTGGCTTGTTCGAAATAAAGAAATGTGCTGACGCTGGCCAGCAGCACGACGAAAAGGGCAATGCCGAACAGCAACGGGGTGCTGAATACGTGAATGGCTCCGTCGAATGGGTTGCCACCCAGTGCGACGTTTTGCTCCTGATTCGACGCTGACGAATCGATGGCAGTGGAGCGGGGGAGTTTATGCAGTTGCTCTGCGCAACAGATCGTGACGACCAGCATGAACGCGGAAATCATAAGAAGTCCGCCGTTGCCAATGACGGTCACAAACATCACTCCTAGCAGGGGGCCGACCAGCCCGCCAAGGCTGGCGCCCGCGGCCATGGCTGCGAACAGTCTCTTTGCCTGATCTGACGTGAATACGTCAACCAGTATGCTCCAGGTGAGCGAAACCGCGATGAGGTTAAAAACGGACAGCCAGACGAAAAACACGCGTGCAATCCAGACTGCCTCGCCATAGAAATGGATCGCGGCAGCAAAAAACACGATGTTCAGTACGAAAAAACTGTAAACCCACCGGGCGATATGTCGGCGTTTTGCTTTGGATGCGATCCAGCCAAAAAGAGGGCTGACGGCCAAGGTTGCGACGAAGGTTGCTGTAAACAACCACGGCAAATTGTCGATGCCCCCCGCGATCCCCATGGTTTCTCGAATGGGGCGCATCGCAAAGTAACAGATGAACAGGCTGAACTGCATGAGAAATCCGGTGATGATCGCACTGGTTTCTCCAGACCTGATATTTAACGCTCGTCGCAGTAGTACAGCGAAATTTGGCATATTAAGTCCTCACCGGTTTGGTAATACATCAGGCAACTTCGCATGTTGACCCGGTTTAGAGCAGGATATTGCTTTTAAACTTACGCAATAACCCTACCCGGGTCACTTGTCAGGGGGCATATTTTCATAAAAATAGTTGATTAAGCAGGACTTGACTTATACCGGTAGCGGGCGCTACCACGATGTTTCATCTGGGCGAAAACCGCCATTTGCCAGGCCATGAGAACATAGTGCTACTGCGAATTTAGGCACCTCAATCCTCTCCGACCGACAGGCTTACCGTCCGCAGGCGTGGGATGCCCGCAGCGGTGTGATACGGCGTGAGAGCAGGTCACGCCAGCCTCTGATAGACCCCTTCAAACTCAAGCCACACAGCGATCGGATCCTGCAACCTGGTACAGCCTCAAAAATTACAGGTATAATCCCACAAATTATTCAACTGGTTTAGAAACGAAGATGACAAAACTCACCTTACAAGAGCAGATGCTAAAAGCGGGATTAGTGACCAGCAAAAAAGTGGCCAAAGTACAAAGAACGGCCAAAAAATCACGAGTTCAGGCTCGTGAGGCAAGAGCGGCGGTGGAAGAAAATAAAAAAGCACAGCTTGAGCGTGATAAACAGCTAAGCGAACAACAAAAACAGGCTGCTTTATCTAAAGAATATAAAGCTCAGGTGAAGCAGCTTATTGAAATGAACAGAATCGATATTTCAAAAGGCGATATTGGTTTTAACTTCACGGATAATAATTTAATTAAAAAAATAGTTGTGGATAAGCTTACTCAAGCTCAGCTGATTAGTGGCCGTCTCGCCATAGCTCGTTTGGTTGTTGATAACAGCGGCGAGAGTCAATACGCTATTATCCCCGCGAGCGTAGCCGATAAAATTGCGCAGCGAGATGCGAACAGTATCGTATTAAATAGTGCGCTTAGTCAGGAAGAGCAAGATGAAGAAGATCCGTATGCCGATTTTAAAGTGCCCGATGATTTGATGTGGTAATTAGCGTTTTGCAGATGTTTATGTATGAAAAGTCCCTCGGGGCTTTTCATTCAGATTTTATGTCCAGCCAGTTTATGGAAAAACGCCGTGTTATTCTGGACAGTCGCCAACACCTTTGCGGCCAGCCCCACTGGATACGTCTTTTGGCCTCCCCGCTTTTTATCGTATTGACCTGCACCCCATTACCTGGTTCACCATGCCACTGAGGCGCAACGTCCGCAATTCGCGCTACTCAGTCAATTTATTTGATACATTATGTTAAACATACGATATTTATTCTCATCTGGTAATGCGTAAAGTAGGGATAACCCAAGGCTGGAACAGGCTTGCTTCATTATGAACGATGCCCCGCCTGCTGATAATTGCCCTGACAACCAGGATAAATACGTCATGAAAAAGATCGGATTTTTGTCATTTGGTCACTGGACGCCGTCGTCGCAGTCCGGAACCCGTTCGGCCGCTGACGCGCTGCTGCAATCCATCGATCTGGCTGTTGCCGCCGAAGAACTGGGTGCGGACGGCGCCTATTTCAGGGTGCATCACTTTGCCCGCCAGCTCAGCTCGCCGTTTCCCCTGCTGGCAGCGATAGGAGCGAAAACCCGGAGTATTGAAATCGGCACTGGTGTTATCGACATGCGCTATGAAAACCCGCTGTATATGGCGGAGGATGCGGGAGCGGCGGATTTGATCTCCGGCGGGCGTTTACAACTTGGTATCAGCCGCGGCTCCCCTGAGCAGGTGATTGATGGCTGGCGCTATTTCGGCTATGCCCCTTCCGAAGGGGAAACCGAGTCTGATATGGCGCGCCGTCACACCGAAGTGCTGTTGGACGTGTTGCGTGGAGAAGGCTTTGCGAAACCCAATCCACAGCCGATGTTCCCGAACCCGCCGGGCCTGTTGCGCCCTGAGCCTCATTCCGAAGGTCTACGCGACCGTATCTGGTGGGGCGCCGGTTCGAATGCGACCGCGGTGTGGGCCGCGAAACTGGGAATGAACCTGCAAAGTTCCACGCTGAAAGACGATGAAACAGGCGAACCTTTCCACATTCAGCAGGCAAAACAGATCCGTGCGTATCGCGAGGCCTGGGCGGAAGCGGGGCATACGCGTACGCCGCGCGTCTCGGTCAGCCGCAGCATTTTTGCCCTGATGAACGATCGTGACCGGATGTATTTCGGCTCAAGCCGTGCCGACAGCGATACGGTCGGTTTCCTTGATGAGAAAACCCGCGCGATTTTCGGTCGCAGCTATGCCGCAGAACCGGACAAGCTGATCGAACAGCTGAAGCAGGATGAAGCGATTACCGAAGCGGATACTTTATTGCTGACCGTGCCGAATCAGCTGGGCGTGGATTACAACGTACATGTTATCGAATCCATTCTGCAACATGTTGCTCCGGCGATGGGCTGGCGCGACGAATAAGCGTTCCGTTATCCCTCGTTAACCAAAGCAATGAATAGCCCAATGGGAGATTGTACGGATATAGCACTTCTGAGTCCTTTCGATAAAAGAGGAAAAGAGCAGTTTGAGCAGGTTATTTCTGCTTTTCAGGGAGACATGGCTGCTGTTGCTGCGCAATTCTCTATAGATCCCCGGCTGCGACATAGTGGAGTTCTGCCGGGCGTTCAAATCCCAAAGTGAATTTAAATATGCTCAGGTTTTCGCAGGCAGGGAAAGGACTTGTCGTGTTTGCCATTGCGGTGGCGGTTTATGAAGTAATGAATGCAGATGATAAATTGAATGAAACAGGGCGGCAGTTATCAATTGGCGGAGCAGGAATTGCTGGCGGCTGGGCTGGTGGCGCGCTTGCTGCGTGGCAAATAGGTAATATGTGGAGGTAAAAATGGAAGTAACTAACGCAGTTTCATTACAGATTATCCATGAGGCTACACAATTTAAGGAATCAGAGTGTGAGAAGCTGCTGAATGGCAAAGCCACTGGAGTTAGGGTGTCAGGTAAAGTGCTGGAAACGGTGGTTAAGGTGGATGATGAGCTTTATCTGGGGTTAATGAATGCGCAGGAAAAATGGACAATGCCGATCCAGAGCTGGAATTTGACATTGTCCCAGTTGGCGATTTATTTTGAAGGCCGCCTCGATAAAGTAATAACGTTGTAGTGATTTTTTAACGTGACACAGAATTATGAACGCTCTCATCTCGCCCGGCCGGTTTTAAACGCTCTCATTGCCGGCGCCGCTTTCAAGCATACGCAGTAATATTCTGAGGTTGGTATTCCGGAGCGGCAATCCACTTCCCATCAACTAGTTTTTCCCAGCCATCGTAACGTTTCTCTCCTTTCTGCCACAATTGAACGTCCCAAAGGCTGTTCTGCCTCTCTTGGCCATCTTTCACGCCGACGCCGAGTGCACGGCCGAGATCGATGGTTTGGGCATAGTTTTCCAGGTCCAGATGGAATTTCCCATAGCTATAGACGGGGCTGGCTTCGACGTATTCCATCTGCAACTGCGCAACTTTATTGGCAGCGCTTACCAAGGCACTGGATGCATTCAATGACTGTTCCACCAGTTTTGTCTGCGCTGTGTCCAAGGTACCTTGCGAGTCGATGACCACAAGCCGACCGTTCTCCCCCACACTGAAGCCGAATGATTTCTCGGCTAACTGTGGATTAGTGGTGGCGAGTTCTTTCTGAAAAGAAGCATAGCTCGTGGTCAAAGCATCGAATGCATTCGCCAAATCTTTACTAATGACGGAGGTCGGCCGGTACACAACAGTGCCGGCCCCGGGCCTGGATATCTTCTGATAGACATCAAAGTTGCCTGGGTCAGCCGGCACAGACGTGTCTTTTACCGAGGGGCGTTCGGCGTCCATGGTTGCGCTGGCCACGCTGCTGTCTTCCAGCACCGTAGGCTGAAGCTTGTCGGCAGATTGGCTGGCAGCAGCCAGTCTGCTCTGCCAGGCCGCTATCGATGTACTCAATGCATTGATTTCCATATCGTCCCCGACGGTATTGAGCAAACTTTAATCTACTATCGGTAAGCTGATGGGAAAACTTTAATTGCTGAGGAGAGACTTGATGAAAAATACCGGTGATTGAATTGGGCGAAAGGATCCATGTCAATTACATCCAAATCATGTCGGCAGTACTAAAAGCCTGGTTCCGGTAATAATTGCGCTGGCGCTAGTTTCCACTATTTTCCTCCATTCTCTAATTGTCTGCATTTGGAGAATGTGGCAGATTCAAAGCATCAGAAAAATTTAAGCAAAAGGATGCTGCCATGTCTTCTTCTGACCCTATTCGCCGGTTTCACGAAGGCCGTGTGACCCTGCCTGCCGGATACGTTGATCGTACCGTTAACGTCTTTGCCCCCAACGATGATCATGCCGCCTCGATAAATATTTCCCGCGATACCTTACAGCCGACCGAAACCCTCTCTGCTTATATTGACCGTCAAGTGCAATTGCTGGCTCAGCATCTTAAAGGCTGGCGCTCCGATGCACGCCAGCCAGTGGCGCTGGGGCAAACCGTGCAAGGTGAATGCGTGCCGGCCAGCTATCTGCGCGACGGCAAACGCATCTGGCAGCAGCAGGCCGTATTTGCCCTGACTGACGGGTCGGTATTGGTTTTTACCCAGAGTAAAAACGACAAGCTCAGCGATGCGGACAAGGCGTTATTCCAGGCGTTGCTCGGCAGCTTCATTCCAGCCGACCATCAGTAAGGGATCCTGATATGTTTGAAGCCGCGCGCGTTGATGATCCTATCGGTCATTCCCATGCCATGGCCGGCATGATCGCCGGCACCCTGGTGGGCGGCCTGTTGGCTGCTGCCGGCGGTATCGCGGCCGGCGCGCTGATGATGGCCGGTCTGGCAGCGTCCTGTATCGGCGCCGGCCTGGTGCTGGTCGCATTGAGTTTTGCCGTGGGCGCTGTTGCGGCGGCGGCGGCCACGTCGGCGCGCGACACTATTGCCGAGGCCGGGGCGGGCAATATGTCGGTTAAAGGAAAAATCCTCACCGGCTCTCATAACGTCTTTATCAACGGCAAACCGGCGGCCATCGCCACCCTCAGCCTGGTGGAATGCTCGGACCACGGCCCCTCGATGCAGATGGCGCAGGGCTCCTCGAAGGTGTTTATCAACGGCTACCCGGCGGTACGCACCGGAGACAAAACCAACTGCGATGCCGGCGTAATGAGCGGCTCGGGCGATGTGCTCATCGGCGGCGACCCGGTCACCACCATGGCGATCAGCCCCGAAGTGCCGGAGTGGGCGTACAAGGCCTCCGACCTGACGCTGTTGTTTGCCGGACTGGTGGGGGTCGGCAGCGGCGTGACGAAGGCCGGCCGGCTGGGCGAGTTGCTGGGGCGCCTGCCGGGCATCAACAAGCTCGGGCGTATTCTCTGCCGCACCGGCCAGATGATGGTGACCGCAGCGGCGGGGGCGATCATAGCGCGTCCGGTGGACGTGGTCAGCGGGCAGAAGTTCCTCAATGGCGAGGAGGACCTTGATTTTGAACTACCTTCGCGCCTGCCGCTACGCTGGCAGCGTTACTGGCGCAGCGGCAATCCCGGCGACAGCGCGCTGGGCCGCGGCTGGAGCCTGCCGCACGAGTCCTGGCTGGCGCCGTATCAGGACGGGCTGGTGTGGCGCGCGCCTTCGGGCGATTACGTCAGTTTCCCGCACGTGCCGCCGGGCTATCGCACGTTCTGCAAAGCAGAGTCGCGCTGGCTGGAGCACCTGGCGGATGATAGCTGGCAGGTCTACGGTCCGGACGACGAGCGCTGGTGCTATCCGCCGCTGCAGGATGACCGGCCGTCGCAGTTGGCCCGCATCATCGACGCGACCGGCAACGCCACCGACTTCCAGCGCGATGAGGCGGGCCTGCTGACGGAGGCCGTGGACTGTGCCGGCCAGCGCATTGCCTGCGGCTACCAATACGCCGCCCACGGCACCCGGCTGAGCCGCGTCGATCTGTACACGGATAACGGCCCGCTGACGCTGGTGCGCTATGACTACGATGAAGAGGGACAGCTGATCGCGGTGCGCGGCCGGGACGGCAGCGTAGTGCGACGCTTCGGCTGGCGCGACGGGCTGATGGCCAGCCACCGGGATGCGGCCGGGCTGCTGAACGAATACCGCTGGCAGGAGATTGACGGCTTGCCGCGGGTGACCGGCTACCGCAACAGCGCCGGCGAGCAGTTGCATATCGAGTATGACTTCGCTGGCGGCAGCCGCAGCGTGCGGCGCGACGACGGCACGGTCATGCGCTGGCGGGTGGAAGACGACGACACGGTGTCGGCCTACCTGGCGCCGGACGGGCGGCAGTACGCGCTGCTGTACGACGACCAGGCAGGCGATGACCGGGCCGGGCTGTGCGGGGTCATCCTGCCGGGCGGCGCGGTGCGTCGTACCCGCTGGGACCGGTTCAACCGGTTGACGGAAGAAACGGACCCGGAGGGACGTTGCACCCGCTATCAGTGGTGGCGCAACAGCGACCGGATGACGGCGGTCATCGGGCCGGACGGCGCGACAACCCGCAACGACTATGACGACCAGGGCCGGGTCATTTCGCAGACCGGTCCGGCCGGCGACGTGACCCGTTACCGCTACCCCGATGAGCAGGAGAGCCTGCCGGAAGCCATTATCGATGCGCAGGGCGGTGAGGTGCGTCTGGAGTGGAACCGCCAGGGCCTGGTGACTCGCTACACCGACTGCTCGGGCAGCGCCACGGCCTACGAATATGACAATCTGGGACAACTGCGTAAACAGACCGATGCGCAAGGGCAGGTCACCCGATACGACTGGCATCCCGATGGCCGACCGGCGCGCATCGTTCGCGCCGATGGCAGCGAAGAGACCTTCGCCTGGCAGGCAGATCGACTGGCGGCGTGGCAGGACCCGGCGGGCAGCAGCATCCGCTGGCAGTACAACGCCCTCGGCCTGCCGGTCCGCGTCACCGATCGCATCGGGCGCGAACTGATCTATGACTACGACCCGCGCGGCCACCTAACCACGCTCGATAACGGCAACGGCGGCGCATACCGCTTCGAGTACGACCCGGAAGGCAGGCTGGAGCGCGAAATCCGCCCGGATGAAACGCAATACCGGCTGGAGCGGGACGAGCGCGGCTTCCCGGTCCGGCGTACCGAGGCCGGTCGGCCCGATGTCGAAGGCGGCCTGCCGCTGCGGGTGAAGCAGTATCAGTTCGACGATGGCGGCCTGCTGATGGGCTATGCCACAGAACAGGCGCACTGGCATTACCGGCGCGATCGCGCCGGACGTCTGACAGAGCTGACGCGCACGCCCACCGAAGCCGGCATTGCGCTGGGCATCGAACCGGACACCGTGCAGATCCGCTACGACGCCGCCGGGCGGCGAGTGGCCGAACAGGGCCTGCACGGCGAGCTGTTGGCCGAGTTTGACGGGTTGGACAACCTGACGGCGCTGACCACGCCGCAGGGCGACCGCCTGCAATGGCTGTACTACGGCTCCGGGCATGCCAGCGCGGTGAAGTTCAACAAGCAGCTGGTGAGCGAATTCACCCGCGACCGACTGCACCGGGAGATAGCCCGCAGCCAGGGCAGCCTGACGCAGCAGCGCGGCTATGATGCGCTCGGCCGCAGAGCCTGGCAGAGCTGCGGGGCGCTGAGCGACGACGGTCGGATAACCCGGCCGGAAGAGGGGCTGCTGTGGCGGGTGTTCCGTTACACCGCCCGCGACGAACTGGCCGGAGTGAACGACGCGCTGCGCGGTGACGTGCATTACGGCTACGATGCGCAGGGAAGGTTGCTGAGCCAGTCCGAGCCGCGTCAGGGCCTGCATCAGCGCTTGCGCTACGATGAGGCGGACAACCTGCTGGACGACGCACGTGCACATCCGGTGAGTGACAACCGCCTGACGCAGTGGCAGCGCCTGTTCAATCGCTACGACGCCTGGGGCAACCTGATCACGCGCCGCAGCGGCGCGGACGAACAGCACTACATCTACGACGCGGACAACCGGCTAATCCGCGCGCGCGGCACCGGCCCGGAAGGGGAGTTCGAGGCGCACTATCAGTACGACGCCGCCGGCCGGCGCAGCCGAAAACGGGTGATCAACGGGCAGGGGACGCAGCGGCGCACGCACGAAACGCGTTTTATCTGGCATGGGTTGCGGCTGCTACAGACATTGCATGACGACGGCACGCGCCGGACGTACACCTATGATCCGGCGGAGCCGTATACCCCGCTGGCACGCATCGACCAGGCGGGGGATGCGCCGCACGGTCAACTGTACTGGTACGGCACCGACTTGAACGGCGCCCCATTGGAGGTGACGGACGAAGACGGGACAGTGCGCTGGAGCGGCGTGTACGGCGAGTTCGGTCGGGTACGCCATCAGACGGTGGACAGCCAAATGCTGCGCGGGGGCAAGCCGGTCATCGACCAGCCGCTGCGCTATGCTGGACAGTACGCAGACAGCGAAACCGGGCTGCACTTTAACCTGTTCCGCTACTATGATCCCGAATGCGGGCGTTTTACCAGTCAGGACCCGGTAGGGCTGAAAGGCGGGCTGAACCTGTATGCCTACGCGCCGAATCCGCTCAGTTGGATCGATCCGCTTGGTCTTACTGCATGTGGCTCGACCAAATCTAACGATCATGTAGATCTCGCTACTCCGCAACGTCGTAAGCATATTCTTGATGGAGATGCTACTGGTGGTGGGCACCGACCAGGAACGGGCCACCCAGGTAAGAGCGAATTCCCATCAGGATGGTCTGATGACAAAATTATGCATGAGATATCTGACATAGCTACAGATCCTTCGTTGTCATCTACTGTGGGACGTGGAGGAAGAACTGTGACGAATGGGACTCGTGACGGTATTGATATTAGAGTAATCCAAGAAAGAAACGGTGATATTGTGTCAGGTTTTCCAACTAATGTACCTAGGAACCCCCGATAATGAATGTTGACTACCAAGAAATAGAAAAAAATTTCTCTGAATTAATTATTTCTTTGAGTAAAGCATTTACGCCTGAAGAAATAAATGAAATTACAGAATTCATTGATCATGGTGAGTATGGGCTGGCTTTAGATACTGTGATTGATATTATCACAGAAGAGGATAAGGAAATTAGCCATGATAATTTTAATATCATAGTTAAGCTATCTAATATTATGGATTTAGAAACAGATGTTATTATCAAAAAGATAGCAAGACATATATGTTAATTATAAACAAAATATATAGGTCAGCGATGTGCTCTGTTTGACAGTCAAGGGAACGTAAAAGCTACGGGTGTATGGCAGAGTGGTAATATGACGCCAGATGAGGCAGCCTTAGGTTTTCCTCAAAGTACCTTGGCTACTCATACAGAAGCTAGGATCACTCGTGAATTAAGTTCAATCGCTGAGCCAGGTGACAAATTGGTAATTCAAGGTGAGTACCCGCCATGCAATAGCTGCAAGGGTAAAATGAATGTATTCAAAGCGCAAACAGGTGCTGATGTGGAGTATAAATGGCCTGCAACTGAGCATGGGGGCGACAGAACTTGGCGCTCAAAAACTAATTCCTCAAACAAAGGTGGCAGTTGCGGAGGAGTGGCGAAATGACAGCAACTATTGTTTTTACTGCTTCTGTGGTGAAAAGCTATAAAGAGAATGATGTGCTTACGGTTGCATTGGGTGATGATCCTATCAAGCCGCACAATTTCTTCATCATAACGCGTTTGGATGACGAGGATAACGCTACTGTTGATGACAATATAGGGTTTCAAACGCATCACTCAGAATACGAAGCTTCTGGAGCGATATCGGAGGTTTTATTAACGCAAGAGAGCTTAACTGTACACATAAAGCCAGAATATGCTCAGCATTTCGGAGGTATTTGTTTTGTCGGTAAATTTATCAAATCCGAAGATTTGGATGGTGAAGTAACTGCACTGAGTGGCACTTTGAAGGAAATGTTTGCTGGAAGTCGGGTGCTTTTGAAGGTAGAAAATAACTAGTTCCCAACGAGTGCTCGAACGATGCATTAACTGGTCCGGTAACGCGCCTGGCCTGCTCTTCCATTTTCATCCAGGCGATGATGCGGCTGACATTACTTGCGTCTTATGTCCCTGTGGATTGGTTGTCCGTATGAATCGAAGTAGCGGCTGGGCCAGATTTCGAAAGGGGGGAGGCCAAGCTTTTCTGCGATCAACAACTCGCCTTTCGGCCAGGGCCGGACGCGACCCGCAGGAAGTCGTCGCGGCCCATGTCCGCCGCCTGGAAGCCCTGCGCCGGGCCGGCATCGTGCAGCGCGTGATCCTCGCCCGAAACCTGCTGGGGACGCTGCGCAACCGGGAACTGGCTCAGGGCGCGAAAGACATTGCCGCCGACACCGGCCTGGAGCACCGCCCCACTGCAGACGGGCAGCGCGTGGCGGGCATCTACCGGCGCTCCGTCATGCTCGCCAGCGGGCGTTACGCGATGCTCGATGACAGTATGGGGTTTTCGCTTGTGCCGTGGCGGCCGGTGATCGACCAGTGGCTAGGTCAGCAACTCGCCGCCACGGTGCGCGACGGTGGAGTCTCGTGGGAGATTGGGCGGCAGCGTGGTCCGGCTATGGACTGATGTTGAAGTGCGTTGTCTCGGCTGAGCGCACCAGCCAGTCTTCCACGGCCAGCACCGCGTCGGATACAGACCGCCGGCCGGGCTTGAGGACGTGGTACGACATGCCCTTGAGCACCGGTTCGGCCACGATTTCCAGCAATCCCATACGTAGTTCTTCCTCAACCAGAACAAGGCTGAGCAAGGCCATGCCCTGGCTTGCAACAGCCGCCTGGATGGCGTGGCTTTCCTCGGAATAGCGGATGCCGGTGGACAGGTCGGAGGGCGGGTGGCCGCTCTCGCGCATCCAGGCCGCCCAGGTGAGATCCATGGGGAGGGGACGATGCCAGTCGAAATGGATCAGCGGCCATTGCGATGCCTCCTGGCGTATCGCGGCCCGCATGGTCGGACTGGCGACAGGGGCGAAACGATCCTCCAGCAACAAGGTGGCGGTGAGGCCCGGGTAATGGCCGTGGCCGTACCGGATCGCCAGGTCCGCTGTGCCAGCGTTCAGATCGACGGGCGCGTTGGACGCATGCACGTGCAGGTCGATGTCGGGATATACGGTCTGGAACGTGGCCAGCCTCGGCACCAGCCATTTGGTGGCGAAGGCCGGCGTCGCCGACAGCGTTACCGACGCACGGCGAGGTCGGCGCACCTGCTCGATCGCCATGGCGATGGCCTGGAAACCGCTGCTGACCGCCGCATGCAAGGTCTGCCCATCCGGCGTCAGTTCGACCGCGCGGACCTTGCGCACGAACAAGGGGCGTCCGAGGTCTTCCTCCAGCACGCGAATGCGGTGGCTGATGGCGGTGGCCGTGACGGCCAGTTCCTCGGCAGCCTTCTTGAAACTGCTCAGTCGCGCTGCCGCCTCAAAGGCACGCAATGCGCTGAGCGAGGGAAGGCGCGTCGTCATCTATGAATGATTCCATATCATCTATTGGCTGATAAATTATCGTTTGTTTGGGCTTTCTTCTCGGGTGAAACTTTGTGTGAGTGATTTTACTTCATCCATCAGGAGCATTACCAGCATGACCACGCTTTTGCACATCGACGCCAGCGCCCGCCCAGGCGGTTCCGACGCGACACCCCACGGCTCGCACACACGCCGACTGACGGCCCGTTTCGTCCGGCAATGGACGGCACAACACCCCGAAACACAGGTGATCTACCGGGATGTGGGCCAGGAGCCCCCGCCGCCCGTCACCGGTCGCTGGATCCATGCCGCGTTCACGCCGGAATCCGAGCGCGAGGACTGGATGCGAGAGGCGCTGCAGCCTAGCGACACGCTGGTGGATGAACTGCTGCATGCCGATCTCATCGTCGCCGGCGTGCCGATGTACAACTTCGCCCCGCCGGCACAGTTCAAGGCCTGGATCGACAACATCGTGCGCGTGGGACGGACTTTCGGGTTTGATCGAAGCCGCAGCGGCGAGCCGTACTGGCCGCTGCTGGCCAATGCCGGTAAGCGCCTGGTGATTCTTTCCTCGCGCGGGGATTACGGATACGACGCAGGCCAGCGCCTGGCGGGGTGCAACCATGTGGAAGCGTCCGTGCGCACCGCCTTCGCCTACATCGGCGTGACCGATGTGCACGGCGTGGCCATCGAGTACGACGAGTTCGCCGACCAGCGGTTGGCCGATTCGATCCAGCAGGCCGAAGCTGCGGTGGACGGACTGGTGTCGCTGCTGGCAAGCCGAGTGGCCTCGCCGACCAGCCAGATGGATTGAGGCATTTGGCGATGCGGAAGGCATAGGTCGGCAGCCGATCGCAAATGCGCGGGATGATTGGCGCACGGTGACGACCAGATCGCCGTTGACAGGGAAGAGCCCACGTCGCAGCGGTCAAAACCGACTATTGCCTCAAGCCAAATCCTGCGCCACCCGTTCGGCCAGGAAATCGAGCAGCACCCTGACCCTCGCCGGCACATGGCGGCCTGGGCCGACGAACACTGCATGGATGTCTTCCACTGCGCCGCAGTCGTGCTTTTCCAGCAAGGGCACCAGCCTGCCAGAGGCAAGATCGGCTCCGACGTGGTAACGCGCCAGCCGGGCGACACCGACCCCGGCCAGCGCCATCTGGCGCATGCTCTCGCCATCGCCCAGGCGCAGGTCGCCCGACGGTGCGATGGCGATGTGCGCGCCATCCCCGCCGATGAAGGGCCAGGCATCCACATGCCGGGCGTAGTTGAAGCCCAGGCGCCGGTGCTGGTGCAGGTCTTCGGGCCGTTCAGGAGTGCTGGCGCGGCGCAGGTAGTCCGGCGAGGCCACCACCACCAGGCCGCTGGCGCCGAGTCGGCGCTGGGTCAGGCGCGAATCCGGCAGCGGTCCGGTGCGGATGGCGACGTCGCTGCGGTCGTCCAGCAGATCGACCACGACGTCGCTCAGCGTCACGTCCAGTTGAACGTCCGGGTAGCGTTGCAGAAATTCCGACAGGCGTGGCAGCAGGTAATGGACGCCGAAGGCCACATGGCTATTGATCCGTACGCGCCCGCGCGGCGATCCCACCTGTGCGGCCTCGTGCTCGGCGCAGTCGATGTCGTCGAGGATGCGCAGGCAGCGTTCATGGAAGGCGCTGCCTTCGGGCGTGAGTTGCAGCTTGCGCGTGGTGCGATGCAGCAGCTTCGTCCCCAGGCGCGTTTCCAACCGATTGATGAGCTTGCTGACGGCCGAGGCCGTCATACCCAACGGTTCGGCGGCCGCAGTGAGGCCTTCGGCGGCGACCACCGCGATGAACACTTCCATCTCGAAGGCGCGATTGATGTTTTGCCTAGACATTCAAGGAATCCATTTCAATAGTGAATTGAACTGAAGCATCTATTTCATCATAGCTGTTCTCTCTACACTCCGAAAGAATAGATTCAATTCATCTATTACGGAGTTCGTGATGGCTGTTTCCACCCAGCGCGGCACCTTGCCCGCTTTGTTGTCCATGATGGTCGGTGGCTTCGCCGTCGGCACCACCGAGTACGCGAGCGTCGGCGTGCTGCCGCAGATAGCCGACGACTTCGGCGTCAACCTGGCGCGCGCCGGGCTGGTCGTCAGCGGCTATGCGCTGGGCGTCAGCTTCGGATCGCCGATCCTCGCGGCGCTGACGGGAAACCTGTCGCGCAAGACGCTGATGCTGGCGGTCATGACCTTGTTCGTCCTGGCCAATGCCGCCGCCGCATTGAGCGCGAGCTACGAATTCCTCATCGTCGCGCGCATCGTCTCCGCGTTGCCGCATGGCATCTTCTTCGGTGTCGGCGCAGCGATCGCTGCGAGCCTCGTGGGGGAAGACCGGCGGGCCTCGGCGGTGGCGATCGTGTTCGGCGGCCTGACGATCGCGGTCGCGGCCGGCGTACCGATTGCGACCGCCATCGGCCAGCGCCTGGGTTGGCCGATGGCCTACTGGTTTGTCGCAGCCATCGGTCTGGTGTCGTTGCTGGCGATGGCGGCCACCTTGCCGCGCAAGATCGACATCGCGCCGGCCGGCAGCCTCATCGAACAGGTCAAGGTGCTGGGCAGCGGACGCCTGCTGATCGCGTTCGGCATGAACTTCTGTGCCTGGGGCGGCACCTTCGTCGCCTTCGCCTATCTGCCCAGCATCCTGGCCGACATCACCGGCTTCGGCCCGAACGGCGTGGCGTGGATGCTGGCCCTCTACGGTGTCTCGGTGATCGTCGGCAATTTTCTTGGCGGGCGCGTCTCCGACAAGAAGGTGGTGCCGGCGCTGGCGCTGATGCTTGGCGCGCAGGCGGCGGTGCTGCTGATCTTCACCTTCACCGCGTCGTCCATATTCGGCTCGATCCTGACGCTGGGCGTGCTAGGCGCGCTGATGTTCTGCAACGTGCCGGGCCTGGCGCTGTACGTCGTGCAGCTTGCCCAGCGCCATCGGCCCGGCAACGTGGACATCGCCTCGACCATCAACGTGTCGGCGGCGAATGCCGGCATTGCGCTTGGCGCTGTCATCGGCGGGTTGGTGGCGGAATCCCGGTTGGGGCTGGGTGCAACGCCGTGGGTCGGCGCGATCATGGTCGGCATTGGCCTGCTGCTGACGGTGTGGAGCGGTTGGCTGGATCAAAGAGAGGCAGGTGCAGGCTCAGTGACCTCGAACGATGTTCGAGCTCGGTGAGCCAAGGAGGCGGCGTGGGCCACCCCGCGTTATCGACTGCGCTGACCTCTGGGTCTGGGGGGCTTGCTCAGCGTAGCCGGAAACACCCGTGCGCACAGGAAGTCCACCAACGCCCGCACTTTCGGCGAGGGGTGCTTGCTCGCCGGCCACAGCACATGGAAGACGCCGGCGCGCTCTACATGGTCAGCGAGGATGGGGTGAAGCCGGCCGTCGGCCAATGGCTCGCGGATGGCGAAGTCCGGCAGATAGGCGATCCCCAGTCCCTGCAATGCAAAACATACGCGCGTCTCGATGTTGTTGCAGATCATCGAGGTGGGCAGTTGCAATTCGGGCTCGCCGGGCATTTGCCGCAGCGCCCAGGTCTCCAGCTTGCCGCTGTTGGGAAAGCGATAGTGCAGGCAGGTGTGCTGGCGCAGATCGGCGGGCGCCACGGGCGTGCCTCGGCGGGCCAGATAATCCGGCGAGGCCACCAGCCGCATCTGGAAGGTGCCCAGACGACGGGCCGACAGGCGCGAGTCGGCCGGTTCGCCCGTACGCACCACGGCATCGAAGCCTTCCTCGACCACATCGACCATCCGGTCCGTGAAGTCCAGGTCCAGCTCGATCTCGGGGTACTCGCGCATGAACTCGCCGAGTACCGGCAGCACCAGCGAGCTGACCAGCGGCAGGCTCACCCGCAGGCGACCGCGCGGTGCGGCGGTGGCTTGCGACAGCTCCAGTTCCGCCGCCTCGATCTCGGCCAGGATGCGGCGGCTGCGCTCCAGGAACAGCGTGCCCTCGGCGGTCAACGTGACGCTGCGCGTGCTGCGGTGGAACAGGCGTACCCCCAGCTTCTCTTCCAGCCGCGCCACGCTTTTGCCGACGGCCGAGGCCGACACACCCAGCAGCCGGCCGGCGGCGACGAAGCTGCGCGTCTCGGCGACCTGTACGAACACCAAGAAGCCATTCAGGCTGTCCATAATCCGCTCCTCTCACAATTGCGGACATTTTGTTCCGCACATCAAGGAACTGTAGCCTACTTTTTCTTTAATCGAGATATTTATATCGTCAAGGCATTGCCTATTGAATCGAGGTATTTGCCGTGACGAGTCTGCAATTTCCCCTGCGCCAGGGTGTTCCGCCCGCGCACCTGTCCGCACGTATCCAGGTCGCCGTGCAGCAGGCACTGGACGACCAGCGACTGGTCGGTGCCGTCGTCCTGGTCGCCCGCGATGGCGAACTGATCCACCAGCAGGCCGCCGGCTTCGCCGACCGCGAAAGCGCACGGCCGATGGCCCTGCAGACGGTCTTCCGGCTGGCTTCGGTGAGCAAGCCCATCGTCTCCACGGCGGCGCTGGCGCTGGTGGGGCAGGGGCGGCTCGACCTGGAGGCGGGCATCGAGCGCTGGCTGCCCGGGTTCCGGCCCCGGTTGGTCGATGGCCGCGAGGCGCGCATCACGACGCGGCAATTGCTCAGCCATACGGCGGGGCTGGGCTACCGCTTCTTCGAGGCTGACACAGACGCTCCCTATGCGCGGGCCGGCGTCTCGGATGGCATGGATGCATCCGGCATCTCCCTGGCCGAGAACCTGCGCCGCCTCGCCAGCGTGTCGCTGCTGTACGAGCCGGGCACCGCCTGGGGGTATTCACTGGCAACCGACGTGCTGGGTGCCTTGATCGAACGGGTGCATGGCGCGCCGCTGGACTTCGCGGTGCGCCAACTGGTGACCGGCCCGCTACACATGGTGGATACCGGTTTCGTCGCGCGCGAGCCAGAGCGCGTGGCCACCGCCTATGTGAACGGCACACCGCAGCCGCATCAACTGGCCGAGGGTGAGATTGTCTCGGCCTTCGAGGGCGCCGTCGGCATCGCCTACAGCCCGGCCCGCATCTTCGATGCGCAGGCCTACCCGTCGGGTGGCGCCGGCATGGCCGGCACGGCCGGGGATTTCCTGCGCCTGCTGGAAATCCTGCGCCAGGGTGGCGGCGCGTTGCTGCCCGGCGAACTGGTCGAGGAAATGGGACGCGACCAGACCGGTGGCCTTGAGTTGGCCGCCGCACCGGGCTTCGGTTTTGGCCTGGGCTTCTCAGTACTGCGCGACCCTCGGCTGGCCGCGTCGCCGGAATCGGCAGCCACCTGGCGCTGGGGCGGCGCCTATGGCCATTCCTGGTTCGTAGATCGCGCGCAGGGCCTGAGCGTCGTGGCCTTCACCAACACGCTGTACGAAGGCATGTCCGGCCGCTTCGTCACCGACCTGCGCGATGCCGTCTATGGCGCGCTGGAGGTGCGGTGATGAAGACGCTACCCGCACACATGGCGGCCATTGCGTTTCGCCGCGGTGCCACGCTGGACGATCTCGACTGCCTGACCGATATCGAAACCGAGCGTCCCGAGCCGGGGCCGCACGACTTGCGCGTCGCGGTTCATGCCGTCTCGGTCAATCCGGTGGACACCAAGATCCGGGCGGGTTCGGTCGCAGTGCCCGATGGCGTCCGCTTGCTGGGCTGGGATGCGGCGGGAATCGTCGAAGCCGTCGGCCAAACGGTCACGCTGTTCCAACCGGGTCAGAAGGTCTACTACGCTGGCTCCTTCGATCGCACCGGGAGTAATGCACAGTTCCACCTGGTGGACGAGCGCATCGTCGGCCACATGCCCCGTACTCTGAGCTTCGCCGAAGCGGCGGCGCTGCCGCTGACCGCGCTGACGGCCTGGCAACTGCTGTTCGACCGCCTAGGCGTGGCACCCGGCAAGCCGGCTGATGCCGGTAGCCTGTTGGTTCTGGGCGGCGCTGGCGGGGTCGGCTCCATGCTGATCCAACTCGCCCGGAGCCTGACCGGCCTGACGGTGGTTGCCACCGCCTCGCGCGCGCCAAGCCGCGACTGGTGCCTCGCCCTGGGTGCCCACCATGTCATCGACCACCGGCTGCCACTGCCGGCACAGGTCGGCGCGCTGCCGGTGCCGCTCGTCACCCACATCGCCGCGCTGTCGCATACCGCCGACCATCTGGCCGAACTGATCGCGCCGCAGGGTCGGCTGGCGATCATCGACGATCACGACACCTTGGACGCAGCGCCTTTCAAGGCCAAGAGCGTGTCGCTGCATTGGGAGATGGTGTTCACCCGTCCGCTGTACCGCACGCCGGACATGATCGCGCAGCACCGCATCCTCGACGAAGTGGCCGCGCTGGTGGACGCGGGCGTGCTGCGCTCGACCGTCAGCCACGTGCTCCATCCGTTGGACGCAACCCGCCTGATCGAAGCCCATCGGCTGGTGGAAGGCGGCGGCGTCGCCGGCAAGGTGGTCGTGGCACGTTCAGTGGACGACACGGCACAACCCGCGCGGGAGGCTGGACGATGAGCGCCACTGCCCACGACCGCCTGCCACTGGTCTCGCTGCTGGCGCTGGCCATGGCGGCCTTCATCACTATCCTGACCGAGGCGCTGCCGGCCGGTCTGCTGCCGCAGATGGCGCAGGGCCTGGCGGTGTCCGAGGCCTGGGTCGGCCAGACCGTCACGATCTACGCCATCGGTTCGCTGCTGGCGGCCATCCCGCTGACCGCCGCCACGCAGGGCGTGCGGCGGCGCCCGCTGCTGCTGGCGGCTATCGCGGGCTTCGTCGTCGCCAATACTGTGACCACGTTCTCCGGCAGCTATCTCCTGACGATGGTGGCCCGCTTCCTCGCGGGCGTGTCGGCCGGGCTGCTGTGGGCGCTGCTGGCGGGCTATGCCGCGCGCATGGTGCCGGAGCACCAAAAGGGGCGCGCCATAGCCATTGCGATGGTCGGCACGCCATTGGCGCTGTCGCTGGGCGTGCCGGCCGGCACCTTCCTCGGCAATCTGGTCGGGTGGCGGACTTGCTTCGGCATCATGAGCGCACTGGCGCTGGTGCTAATGGTGTGGGCGCGCATCAAGTTGCCGGACTTCGCCGGCCAGGCCACGGGCAAGCGCTTTTCGCTGGGGCAGGTGTTCACGGTACCCGGCGTGCGGCCGGTGCTGTTCGTGGTGCTGGCCTTCGTGCTGGCGCACAACATCCTTTATACCTACATCGCACCGTTCCTGGCGGCGGCGGGCATGGCCGAACGGACGGATCTGGTGCTGCTGGTGTTCGGCGTCTCATCCCTGCTGGGCATCTGGATCGTTGGCGTGCTGATCGACCGCTACCTACGCGTGCTGACGCTTGCCAGTACGTTCGTGTTCGGCCTGGCTGCGCTGACACTCGGCGTGGCGGGCGATGCGCCCGGCGTGGTGTATGCGGCGGTGGCCGCCTGGGGCCTGGCCTTCGGCGGTTCGGCGACGTTGTTCCAGACGGCACTGGCCAAAACGGCAGGAGACGCCGCGGATGTCGCGCAGTCCATGCTGGTCACCGCCTGGAACACGGCGATTGCCGGCGGCGGCATCGTCGGGGGCGTGCTGCTCGAACGCCTGGGCGTCGACGCCTTCGCACCGGCCTTGCTGGGGTTGCTGGCGGCAACGCTGGTGGTGGTGTGGGCCGCCGGGCGGCATGGCTTTCCCGCCCCGGCGCTGGCGGCCGGCGCGTGCCCGGCGATGTCCGATCGACGGACCGGGGCGCGGCCATGAACGGCACCCGGCCATTGTTCTTCATCGCACTGGGCCTGTTCGGCCTGTATGCGGTCGAGTTCGGCGTGGTCGGCATCCTGCCGGCCGTCGTCGAGCGTTACGGCATCACGGTCGCGCTGGCCGGGTGGCTGGTGGCGCTGTTCGCGGGCGTGGTCGTGGTCTGCGGGCCGGCCATGGTGCTGTGGCTGTCGCGCTTCGACCGGCGCAAGGTGCTGGCCGCCTCGCTGCTGGTCTTCAGCCTGTGCAGCCTGCTGTCGGCCTGGGCGCCCAGCTTCGGCGTGGTGCTGGGGGCGGCGGTCGGCGGCGGCTTCATCGACGCGGCAGGGATGCAGGGAACGGTTTGGAGCGGCTGGCTGTTTGCGGCGTTGGCGGTTTCTACGGTGCTGGCCAGGAAACCCTGGTGGGCAAGCGAGGCCGCATGAACGACGCTGCGCTGGCAAAGCACACTGCGGATACCACGCGACCGCCCAGCCCGCTGGTCGGGGTTGAGCGGCGATGCGGCCGTTGACGGAACGGCCTGGGTTACAGGAGGACGAGGGAGGGGGAACGCTTGGCGCTGCGCCACCTGCGCTGCTTCCAGGCCGTAGCCGAAGAACTGCACATCGAACAATCGCCGCTGTTGCGCGCTATCAGGATGCAGAAACAAGAACTAGGTGCGCTTATGGATGAATCCGAGAGGATTGCAGGCTTGAATAAATGGATATACAATAAAATAATGTATATCTTTAGGGGGCGATGATGCAGGTATCAAAGTGGGGCAACAGTTTGGCGATCCGATTGCCGGCAAGTTTGGTCGAAGCCTTGGAGTTGCAAGAAGGCGATGACATCGAGATCGTGGTAGACGACCCGCGTACGTTTGCAGTCAGGAAGAAGCCTGGCGCGGATGAACTGCTGGAGCGGCTACGCGGCTATCGTGGCAAGCTGCCGGCGGACTTCAAGTTCAGCAGGGACGACGCCAATGAGCGTGGGTAAATTGCGGCCTTTCCTGGACAGCAACGTTGTGCTGTACCTGTTGTCCGATGATGCCGCCAAAGCCGACGGCGCTGAGGCATTGTTGAAGACGAACCCTGTGATCAGTGTCCAGGTTCTCAACGAGGTGGCCGCCGTGTGTCGTCGTAAACTGGCGATGAGCTGGCAGGATATCGGGAGTTTTCTCGATCTGGTTCGCAACTTCTGCGATGTGGTGCCGCTGACGGTGGAGGTGCATGACCGGGCGCGCTACATTGCCGAACGGCACCTGTTGTCGTTCTATGATGCGTGCATCGTTGCCGCGGCCGCAGTGGCCGGGTGCCAGACGCTGTACAGTGAGGACATGAACCACGGCCAGATCCTGGAAGACAGTCTCACCATCAGGAATCCGTTCGTTAGAATCTGAGTTGCCTTCATCCCGCCGCTGATATGTTGTGTGCGGCTACAGCAAAGGCCGACTCGGGATAGGAGTGAAGCAGATGGCAAAAGATTCGCACTCTGAAAGCCGTGCCCACAGGATTGGCCAGTATGTGGGCCAAGTCTGGCGAAATTGGGTAGGAGAGGAGCAACGTTTTGTTGCCTGGCTGATCAAGCGGAATGTCCCGGCAGGCATTGCGAGGGTAGTGCCGTGGTGCTTCAGGCTGTTTGTCCTCGGTCTTCTGCTTTACTACGTGGGATTCTGGTTGGCCGTATTACTCGTCATTCCTCAAGTGGTCAACGCGTTGATCCGCATGATCCTGATGACGAAGATTGAGATGGTTCGGTATTAGCCTAATCCTACAAGACCTTATTTGTAACCTTGTTGACGGCTGCTCCACCCCTATCCTTGCCTTCTTTGGTACCCATGCCTAAACTTTGGGCTATTCCACCAATTCGAAATCCCGCCCAAGCTAAAGCTGCCACCCAAAAGGACGGAAGTACGATAAACATCGTCGCCATCACGAAGTTCAATAGCATGTCGCCGAAAGTATTGTTGATCCCAATCAGTGGGTCGAAGTTGGCATGAGGGCGATCGCTCCCGAATCCGGCAGGACTATACAGCGCATCGAGGATCGTGGAATCCACCCATCGCGCGAGTTCGAACCAAAATTCGACGAAGTACAGGGCGAAGAGCACGCAACTGACAGTGACAAAAGCTTTCAGATCGTAGGTGGCAAGAGTCAGCACGAGCGGGATGCATCATCGGAAAGGGTATAGGCTTTACCGGTGGCTTTAGCCCGCCGTACGGTGGTATCGGAAAGTGCCATAATCGTCGCTCCTGATTACAAGTCAGAGCTGGATTCTGGTTTCCAATTGCACAGGGCTAATAGCAACAATGCGAATGCAATCCTCCCTCTTTCCGATGGACTTAATAATGGACTTAAAAGTATCGGATACAGGTGGATTTCAGTGGAAGTCGTTGGAACGTGGAAAGATGATTTTTATCCATCTTTCAATGACCTGTGGACGTCAGTAGACATCCGCAGAACAAGAATTGGCTCCCCCGACTGGACTCGAACCAGTGACATACGGATTAACAGTCCGCCGTTCTACCGACTGAACTACGGGGGAATCGTGTGAACGGGGCGCATCATATCCGGCGTCTGCGGTGCTGTCAACGGCAAAATCGGCGTTGTGGTCCGACTGTTTAGACCCTGTACAATTCTTATTTATCGCCGGTTAATAAATCGCGGGCGCCCGGTAGTTGGTACTGTTTTGCCATGCTTTGAGACGGCTCAGCGGATCCTGACGGTAGAACCCGGTAAAACATTGGTATAACGCCGGGAATCGTTCAGCCAGTAGTTCCGGCGCGCTGAAGAAATATTCGGAAAGTACCGCAAAGCATTCGGCGGGGTCCTGGGCGGCATAGGGATCCATGCTGGCCGCGGCTTCGCCCACCAAATCAATTTCTTCCTGCAGCGCTTCCATCGCGGCGTGTAAATGCTGTTCCCATAGGGCGATATCGCGCAGCGCGATTGGTGGAACGCCGGTGGCGATGCCGCCGCTGCGTATATCCAGCTTGTGCGCCACTTCATGAATAACCAGATTAAACCCGGACAGGTCGAATGAATCCTGTACTTCCTGCCAGTTAAGGACGATCGGCCCTTGGTCCCAGCTCTGCCCCGACTGGACAATCTGGCCGGTATGCACCAGGCCGATATCGTCTTGCCATTCGTCATCGACAATAAAGGGACCGGGATAAATCAGTACTTCATGGAAGCCGTTCAGGCATTCAAGGCCCAGTTCCAGCACCGGCAAAGCAAATAGTAATGCGATGCGCTGCTGCATGATTTCCGTTAACGACAGTTCCTGTAAGGGAATAAGGCGTTTTTGCCTCAGCAACTGGCCGGCGATATTAATCAGCCGCTGCCGCTCCGCGTCGTTCAAAGGCGCCAGTAGCGGAATAGAGATTGCCGGCAGCCAGAGGTCGGGCGGTTCCGCCTGAAGTTCATTTGTTTTCCACGGCCACTTAATCATGCTGTTGCTCGCAAAGTCATCACTTGAGTTTAAAGACAAGAGCTAGTGCTGTTAAAATGCCGCAAAAGCGGGCATTATAGCAACCGCTTAAATGGAGAGATGCCGGAGCGGCTGAACGGGACGGTCTCGAAAACCGTTGAGGGAGCAATCCCTCCGAGGGTTCAAATCCCTCTCTCTCCGCCACTATTCAAACAGTTAGCCCATTGTACGTCTACGACATCCATCACACTTGATATATCGCCTCCCCGTTATCCCCGTTGCAAATATGCCGCAATAGCCGGCTGCGTAACACGGAAAACTGCGCCGCGGCGCGCGTTTTGGCAGAGTACCAGGCGATGATATGATCATCAGCAAGCCCGGTGATCGGGGCTTGCCGCGCAGGCGTGGTTACTTTCCGGCAGTAAAGTAATCGTTGTCATCTACGATAGGGACGTATGCTCGTACCCATTCGTTGCCGTCAATGATTTCCCAGCTGTGTCCTTCTCCCTGGAGATCTTCGGCAAGAAGCACGGTTCCAGGGGCAATGATAAATGTGGCGCCGTCGCTGACTTTAAATTTCAGCGTGCCTTTCAGCGTGATGACGTACTGTTTTCTTGGCGCCGGATGAACGTTTTTCTCCCAATCTTCCGTGGAGTTGCTGATCCAGAATTTTTGCGCCGGGATCTTTTCCAACGCCGGAATACTTCCGGTTAAAAAGGCCGAGTGGTTGTCCGGCGTATTGATTAGCTTGATTGCCGGTATGCGCGCGTCGGCGCTTTCTGTCGCCGCTGACGACGCACCGTATCCGGCCATGGATACGGATAAACCGGCCAGCGCCAAAAGAAGTAATTTTGCTTTTTTCATTAACTGCAGTCCCTGTGATGTGTTGTTAGTTAACCACTATCTGTTTAAGCCCGTATTGTACGAAGGCGTTGCAACGCGTGCCGCACGGTGCGGGATACTACGCCTATCCTGCGACGGCGGGCCAGGTGGTTGCGCCGATTACTTCAATCGGCGCCGCTGCCGCGAGTAAATTCAACCCTTTATCGCCGGGTAAATTTGTCAGATTGCGCCCTATGTACTAATTTCATAGTCAATCATCAGATTACGGAGGTTGATATGGGTTTTTGGCGCATCGTTTTTACTATTATTCTGCCGCCGCTGGGCGTGCTGTTGGGGAAAGGCATCGGCTGGGCATTTATCCTGAATATCATTCTGACATTGCTGGGATATTTCCCGGGGTTGATTCACGCCTTTTGGGTGCAGGCGAAAACCGACGGTATTTGAGCAAGCGCCGCGCCGAATCCGGTAACCGCGCGGGTTTGCACGATAAATAACATAGCACGATGCATTATCTCGAACGGACGACGCCATTGGCGTCGTCCGTTTTTTGCCGTATTCCCGCCAGAGATTCCTCCCATGATGCTGTTCAGTATGCAGCCAGAAATGTTATTCTGATCGCCTATTGCTGCTACCGCATATCCGTGTCGCCAACGCCTTAAAACCGTCTGTTTCATCATCGATTTGGGTCTTTATCGCTGGTGGCGAGCGGCCTGTTGTGCGCTAAAACAAGATATGCAGTATGTACAGGTATCCGCGCCTTGCCATTCTATTAATTAAAAATGCGGATGCAGCAGCGAGCTTTGTCGCGTTCGGGGAATCAAGATGGTTGATGTGCTGATAAAAGCCTTCTCGTTTGTTTTTGTTATTATTATCGGATACTGGCTGAAGCAGCGTGGCGTATTGCAACGTTCCGATAGCCTGGCGCTGTCGAAAATCATGATGAATATCACCTTGCCGGCGGCGGTGATCACCGGGTTCGCCAGCTTCAAGGTCGATCATTCATTGCTGATTCTGGTGGCGCTGGGGCTGGGGTGTAATCTTTTACTGATGGGGGCGGGGTATTGGATTGCCCGCAAAGGCCCGGATGAGAAGAAAGCCTTCTATATGATCAATTCGCCGGGCTACAACATCGGCTGTTTTACCTTGCCCTACGTCCAGAGTTTTCTCGGGCCGGTGGGCATCGTCGCCACCTGTCTGTTCGATGCCGGGAATTCCGTTATCTGTACCGGCGGCAGCTACGTTGCGGCATCCCATGCTACGGGGCGCAGCGCCGGCCTGAAAAATACCTTTAAGCGGCTATTTTCCTCCATCCCCTTTGATGTCTATATGCTGCTGTTGATCGCCGCGCTGTTTGATCTGTACCTTCCCAGCCAGATTACCTTGATTACCTCGACCATCGGCAACGCCAACCCGTTTCTTGCCATGTTGATTATCGGCATGATGCTGGAAATCAATATTAACCGGGCGGCGCTGGCGAACGTCGCCAAGGTGCTGTTGCTGCGCTATAGCGCAGCCACCCTGTTTGCCGTCGCGTTTTATTATTATACGCCGCTGCCGCTGGAAATCCGTCAGGTGCTTGCGGTGGCGGTGTTTTCGCCGGTATCGTCGCTGGCGCCTCTGTTTACCTCGAGATTCAGCGTGATGTACGCGTCGGTCTCCAGCTTTGCCAACTCCTTATCGGTCATCATCAGTATTACCATCATGACGACGTTGTTGACGCTGATGCAGTCATAAGGACGGCGACCCGTCGGCGGCGTTGCCGGATTTGACCACCCGGTTACGTCCTTGCTGCTTGGCCTGATACAACGCGATATCCGCCCGGTTGATCAGCGTATCCAGCGTTTCATCCTGCCGGCATTGCGCTACGCCGCAGCTGATAGTGATATGAATGACCTCGTCGCGATACGGCACCGCCGTTATTTCAACCTCGCGGCGCAGCGTTTCCGCGCGTTGCAGCGCATTGTCGATATTGCAGTTATCCAGCAGGACCACGAATTCTTCGCCCCCCCAGCGGCATGCTCGATCGCTATGGCGTATTGACTGCTGAAGCAGCCGGGCTATTTTTTGCAACACCAAATCCCCCACGCCGTGCCCGTAGCGATCGTTGATCTGTTTGAAATTATCAAGATCAATCAGCAGGATGGATAGGGGCTTATGTTGAACCGACTGTTTGGCGTACAGACGCTTAAAGAAATAATCGAAAGCCTGACGGTTCATCATGCCGGTCAGCTTATCCGTGGTCGCCATTTGCTCCAAACGGCGCTGATAGCCGCCAATGGTCACCCACAGCAGGAATAAAAACAGGATGCTGACGACGACGCTGACGCTAAGATTTTTCATCAGCGTGGCGAAAAGCCGTCGCTCACCCGGGTGACTGTTTTGCTCTATCATCAGGTACCAGTCAAACTCGGGCAGCAGCCGGGTATTAAGAAATACTTTGTTGCCCTGTGACTGGTATTCATAAGCGCCGCCGGGCACCGTGAGAATGGCGGTGGCAAACGCCGACAGCCCCGGCTGTTGCTGGATCTTCAACGGTCGGTCGTAGCTTTTGCCATGCAAGGTTACGTTACCGGTTTTATCGACAAAATAGATCGTCCGGTTATAGCGCTGCTGGTATTTTTCGATAAGCTGTTTTACCCGCTCGACGGGAATGCCGATGCCGGTAACGCCAAGGAAATTGCCTTCATAATCCATAACCTTGTGGTTGATAAAGATGTCCATATGCGAGCGGTCTTCGGGATCGACGCGGATATCGGTGAAGTAGGGCACGTCGTCCGACAGGGCTTTGGCCTGAAAATACCACTGATCCTCGGGGGATTGCGGCGAGATAATGCGCTGAATGCGCAGGGGGTCGTAGAAGCGCCTGGTTTTCTCGGAGGCAAAAAAGGAAAATAAGGTGTCGAAGCGGCGGTCGATCTCTTTCAGATAGCGAATCATCGCCTGCGGGTCGTTTTCATTATTGAGCACCCAGTCGCGCACAAAGGTATCGTGAGCCATCAGCGATGAGATAAAGATGGGTTTCAGCAGGTCTTGCTGGATTTCGGAGTAGACGTTATCGCTGGTCAGGGGCAGGGTGTTTTCTTTGATGTCGGCCTCCAGCGATTTTTTTGCCACTTCATAGCTGGTCCAGCTAATAATCAGAAATGCGGTGAGCAGCATGATGGCAAATAACACAATTGCCCGTGGTTTATTCAGCCAGAGTGAATTTGTCATCAATCCTGTCAGCAACGCAGCGTTCCCCGTGTAATCGACTAACCAGAGGCAGACGGAAAACCCTCGTTGACCCTGATGATCGCCAGTAAATTTCCTTATGGAAGTTAAGCAGGCATACCGGGAAACATCAATAAAAAAGCGCCCTCGCCGGGCGGAAATGTAATGATTGGTATTTTATTGTGGTGTTGTTAAATGTAACTTGTGAATGCCGCTGAAATGATGTTATCAATTAGCGGTAAAAACGGTAATTAAGTCGGGTTGGTAATGATAATAGAACAACGTAAAAATAAGCAGGGTCGCCCAACAGCACTTTTATTTATTAATCAAAAAGCAAGAAATGGTGATTCATCAACGTCGTATGTGAACCAATTATTACAGGCGCATGGTATCGCGGTGATTGAACCCGGCGCGCAGGATTCAGGCACCAGCGGCGATATTATTCGCGCCCATGCCGATGATGTGGACTTTGTTATTATCGGCGGCGGCGACGGCACGCTCAACGCCGCGGCTCAGGCGCTGGTTGATACCGGGCTGCCATTGGGGGTGTTGCCGTTAGGCACGGCGAATGATTTTGCCCGCACCCTGGATATTCCCAGGGATTTAAAACAGGCGGTACAGATTATTGCCGACGGATATTTAAGAACCATCGATCTGGGGGAGGTTAACGGTCATCTGTTTTTTAACGTCTCCAGCATCGGTTTTTCGGCGGCGCTGGCGCGCGGATTGTCCGCCGAGTCTAAAAAGCGCTGGGGAACGCTGGGATATGCGCTGGCCGCGTTTAAATTACTCAAGCAAAGTCGGCCGTTCAGGGCTGAAATTGAACACGATGGCGTCAGGGAGCGGGTTAGAACCGTTCAGGTTTCCGTGGGCAACGGCCGATTTTACGGCGGCGGCATGACGGTGGAGCAGACGGCGGCCCCGGACGACGGCCGGCTTGACGTCTATAGTCTGGAGGTTTCCCACTGGTGGGAAATCATCGCGCTGGCGCCCTTTTTGCGCCGGGGAACCCACGGACGCTGGCGAAAAGTACGGGCTTTTTCCGCGACCCGTTTAACGTTGCATACCGCAAAACCGCATGATATTAATGCCGACGGCGAGCTGATTGGTAAAACGCCGGCGACATTTACCCTTAGAGCGCGCGCTATTCGCGTATTTTCACCGCAAAAAACGGCGGCTAATTAAACTTATATAAGTGATGACGATGCAAACAATTATTTCCGCCATACTGGCTTTCTTTCTGTTTGAACCAATTGAAAGCGAATTAAACCGCTATGCGGAATCCGCGAATATATCGCAAGAAACGGCTCGGCAGGTATTGTCATGTTTAAAAGCCGATACGCCGAAAATTGTGGAGAAGGCGCAGTCGGATCTGTGGTGGACCACCACAACCATTCTGTCGGTTTGGACGGGAACGTCCGATATTAAACAGATTATTAGCGAAGCGGCGCCGACCTGCGGCGCGCCGTTTAATAAAGTTAATAAACAGGTCTGACGGCGAATAATGGATCAATCAAGGCGTTGAAATTTTCAGGTCGGCCGCCGGGCCGGCCTGAATATCGCCGATTAATAAGGTTGTCGCTATTTAAAAATACGAAAGCGTTCTTCATCCGGGATGTAACTTTTTTCACCCGCGGGCTGTTCAATCGAACCAAACGGCAGTTGGGCGCGCAATTTCCAGCTTTCCGGCAGCTGCCACTGTTTTTTCACATCATCATCAATCAGCGGATTGTAGTGCTGCAACGAGGCGCCGATGTTTTCCTGCGCCAGCGCGGACCATACGGCAAACTGGGTAATCGCCGTCGAGTGTTCCGACCAGACCGGGAAGTTCTCCGCGTACAGGGCGAATTTCCGCTGTAATTCCTCAATCACCCTGGTGTCTTCAAACAGCAGCACCGTTCCGGCGCCGGCGGCAAAAGAGGCGATCTTTTTGGCCGTGGACGCGAACGCCTCTTCAGGCACGATTTTTTGCAACTGCCGTTCAACGATGTCCCACAGTTTTTGGTGTTGTTCGCCAAACAGAATAACCACGCGGGAGCTTTGCGAGTTAAAGGAGGAAGGGGTATGCCTGACGGTCTCGGTAATCAGTGATACCACCTGATCCTCCGCTATCGGCAAGGTATTGCCGATGGCATAGATGGAACGGCGGTTCTTGATAGACTGCAGAAAAGCGTTGCTCATAGTCTGTTTCTCTTTGCATGATTGCCCGGTTCAGTACTGTGGCACTGATATAGGGCGCATTCAATACAATAGTGTGTTGATTTGTATATTTATATTTACTATTGATGGGTGAATTTGTCATAAACGGCGCGGGCGGCCGGCCGCGCGTCGGCGGGGATATTATCCGCCGTTACAGACCGGACAGGAGGGATGCTTCGGCAGCTTTATTTCGCGGAATTGCAGCGTCATGGCATCGAAAATCAACAGCCGGCCGCTAATGACCTGACCGTACCCCGTCAGCAGCTTGATGGCCTCCAGCGCCTGCAAACTGCCGATGGCGCCGACCAGCGGGGACATCACGCCCGCTTCCGCGCAGGTCAGCGCGTTTTCGCCAAACAGCCGGCTGAGGCAGCGATAGCAGGGCTCATCCGGCCGGTAGGTAAATACGCTGATTTGTCCTTCCATGCGAATGGCGGCGCCGGAAATCAGCGGTTTTTTCAGCTGAAAGCCAATACGGTTAAGACGATCGCGGATAGCGACATTGTCGGTGCAATCGACGATCGCCTGGTGTTTTTCCACCAGCGCGCTTAACGCCGCATCATCCAGGTTGGCGTTGACGGTCTCGAGCGACAGATGCGGATTGATTTCCGCCAGGGCGATGCGCGCCGAGTCAACTTTGGGCATGCCGATGCGGTCATCGCGGTGCAATACCTGGCGCTGCAGATTGGAGAGCGATACCTGGTCGAAGTCCAGCAGCGTCAGATGCCCGATGCCCGCCGCCGCCAGATATTGCGCGGCGGCGCAGCCCAGTCCGCCGAGTCCGACAATCAGCAGACGCGCGGCTTTCAATTTTTCCTGCCCGTCGAAATCGAAGCCGCGCAGCATAATCTGGCGATTATAACGCAGCTCCTCCTGGCGGCTGAGTTCCGGCAGCATAATCAATTTCCCAACAGCGCGTTAAAAGGTTCGATCTCCACCCATTCGCCGGCGGCGACATGGCCCCGTTCCGCCTCCAGCACGATAAAACAGTTGGCGAGGCTAAAGGAGCTGAAGACGTGCGACCCCTGATGGCCGGTGGTGGCGACCTCCAGCTCGCCCTGGGGGTTACGGCTGAAAATGCCGCGCTGAAAATCGGTGCGTCCCACCGTTTTTTTCAGCGCGCTGGTGGTTTTCACCCGAATCCGGGTCGGCAGGCGCCACTGGGTATACCCCGACAAACGGGCCAACAGCGGCTGGACCAGCTGATAAAAGGTCAAGGCGGCGGAAACCGGGTTGCCCGGCAGGCCGCAGAACCAGGCATGTTGCAGTTTGCCGAAGGCGAAGGGCTTGCCGGGCTTGATGGCCAGCTTCCAGAAATGGATGTCGCCCAGCTCCTCCAGCATCCGTTTGGTGTAATCCGCCTCGCCGACGGAAACGCCGCCGCTGCTGATCGCCAGGTCGGCGTCGATGTCCGCCCGGTGGAAGGCGTCGCGCAGCGCGGTCGGATCGTCGCGGACGATCCCCAAATCCTGGACCTCGCAGCCGAACTGCTCCAGCATCAGGCGCACGGCAAAGCGGTTGGTATCGTAAATCTGCCCGTCCTGCAGCGGCTGGCCGACGGGCTGGAGCTCATCGCCGGTTGAAAAGACGGCGACTTTCAGGCGGCGGACCACCTCTACCCGGGCAATCCCCAATGACGCCAGCAGGGGCAGCTGCGCCACGCCCAGCTTGACGCCGGCCGTCAGCACCACGGCGCCGGCGCGGATATCTTCTCCCGCCAGGCGAATATTCTGTCCCGCTTTCACCGGCTGAGTAAAGCGCACGCCCGCGTCGTCCGCCTCGGCGTGCTCCTGCATGACCACGGCATCGGCGCCGGCGGGGAGCGGGGCGCCGGTCATAATGCGGATGCAGCTTCCGGCCGGCCATACGCCGCTAAAAGGCGCGCCGGCAAAGGCTTTGCCGGCCACCGGGAGCGGAGTGGCGGATGATAAATCCGCGCGGCGGACGGCGTAGCCATCCATCGCGGAATTGGCAAACGGCGGAACGTCTATCGGGGAGGCGATGGCGCCGGCGGTAATCCGCCCCGCCGCGTCATACAGCGAAACGGTTTCCGTTTCCGCGATGGCATCAATCCGGGAAAGCATGTGTTCCCGAGCCTGTTCGAGCGTCAATAAATCTGTGCTTGCGCTTTTCATCCGTACTCCATGATTGCCTATGCCCGCAGGCAAAAACGCTTATCGTATGCCAATATTATGTCAGAGATTACGGCGGGGGAGAACGCGAGCGGGCCAAGTTCAGGGCGCGGCGGGTAAAAAACGCGGCCGGGAAAACGTTCGGACTAGGCGGGGTTTATGCTGGTTAACGTAATGTTCTGCCAGCATTTTTATCAAAGCCGCCTTTCAGTTTCCGCTTTACATCCTGTTTTGCGCTAAATATAGTCAAAAATTGTCATGTGGTTACAGGGATATGACCGCGTCAGCTATGTTGCCGTAACCGCACGGCACGACATCCCAGCATCCCGTTTTATATGGAGATTCACCGTTAATGACACACACACGGCATCATCATGCGCCGCCTTTTTCCCCGGAGCCGGGGCTTTTTCTGCCGGATGGCCGGGTGCTGGCGGTACGCGATCTGGGCGTTTATTTCGAGCAACAAAGCCAGCGTACCGATGCGGTGCGTGATTTAAGCTTTACGGTGGATCGCGGGGAAACGCTGGCCATTGTCGGCGAGTCCGGCTCGGGTAAGTCGGTGACCTCGCTGGCGTTGATGCGCCTTGTCGAACAGGCGGGGGGCGTGATTTCTCAGGGCGAGATGCTGTTTCGGCGGCGTAACGGCCAGGTGCTGGACTTGAAAACCGCCCGTCAGCCGCTGATGCGTAAGCTGCGCGGCGCCGATCTGGCGATGATTTTTCAGGAGCCGATGACCTCGCTGAATCCGGTGTTCCCGGTGGGTGAACAGATTGCCGAGTCCATTCGTCTGCATCAGGGGATGGATCACCAGGCCGCGCGCCGCGAAGCGTTGCGTATGCTGGATTTGGTCAGGATCCCCGAAGCCCGCAATGTGCTGGATCGCTACCCGCATCAACTCTCCGGCGGCATGCGTCAGCGGGTGATGATAGCCATGGCGCTTTCCTGCAAGCCGTCGCTGTTGATTGCCGATGAGCCGACCACGGCGCTGGACGTCACCATTCAGGCGCAGATCCTGCAGCTTATCCGGGTATTGCAGCAGGAAATGGCGATGGCGGTGATCTTTATTACCCACGATATGGGCGTGGTGGCCGAGATTGCCGACCGGGTGCTGGTGATGTATCGCGGTGAAAACGTCGAGGCCGGCGCCGCCGTCGATATCTTCAGCGCGCCGCGCCATCGCTATACCAAAGCGCTGCTGGCGGCGGTGCCGAAGCTGGGATCGATGCGCGGACAGCCGTTTCCGCTAAAATTTCCGTTGCTGAACCAGGACGCGCGGCCGTTGGCCGACGGCGAGCCGCAGAATACCATTCCGGCCGGCGCGGCGCCGATTTTGCAGGTGAAAAATCTGGTGACGCGTTTCCCGCTGCGCAGCGGCATTCTGAACCGGGTAACGCGCGAGGTCCACGCGGTGGAAAAGGTGAGCTTTGATCTCTACCCCGGGGAAACGCTGGCGCTGGTGGGCGAGTCGGGCTGCGGCAAGTCCACCACCGGGCGGTCGCTGCTGCGCCTGGTGGAGAGCCGGAGCGGGACGATCGCCTTTAACGGGCGGCAGATTGATAAGCTGAGCGGCGCGACCTTGCAGCATTTGCGCCGGGATATTCAGTTTATTTTTCAGGATCCCTACGCCTCGCTGGATCCCCGTCTGACGGTCGGCTTTTCCATTATGGAGCCGCTATTGGTGCACGGCATCGGCAACCGTAAGGAGGCGGAGAAACGGGTGGCCTGGCTGCTGGCGCGGGTCGGGCTGGAGCCTGAGCACGCGCGACGTTATCCCCATGAGTTTTCCGGCGGGCAGCGTCAACGTATCTGTATCGCCAGGGCGCTGGCGCTTAATCCGAAGGTGGTGATTGCCGATGAAGCGGTTTCCGCGCTGGATGTGTCCATCCAGGCGCAAATCGTCAATTTGATGCTGGAGCTACAGCGCGAATTCGGCATCGCCTTTCTGTTTATTTCGCATGATATGGCGGTGGTGGAGCGGATCAGCCACCGGGTGGCGGTGATGTATATGGGGCAGATTGTGGAAATCGGTCCGCGCAGCGCGGTGTTCGAGAATCCGCAGCACCCCTATACCCGCAAACTGATGGCGGCGGTGCCCGTTGCCGATCCGTCGCGCCGCCACCGCGAGCAGGTTTTACTGGTTGACGAAGTACCGAGCCCGATCCGGGCAATAGGCGATGAACCTACCACCGCGCCGCTGGTTCAGGTTGGCGAGCGGCATTTTGTCGCTCATCATCCGATTGCCGGCGCTTATTGACAGGGAATATTATGGAGAACATAACACGATGAATGTTATCACTTTAAAGCGTAGCTGGTTACTTGCCGCCGGCGTCGCCGCGGCGATGGCGACGGCGCCCGCCTGGGCGGCCAAGGACGCGGTTATCGCCGTGGGCTCCAATTTCACCACGCTGGATCCTTACGACGCCAACGACTCGTTATCGCAAACCGTCGCCAAGTCGTTCTATCAGGGGCTGTTTGGTTTCGACAAGGATATAAAACTGATCAATGTGCTGGCGCAAAGCTATGAAACCAGCCCGGACGGCCTGGTGTATACCATCAAGCTGCATTCCGGCGTCAAGTTTCACGACGGCACCGATTTCAACGCCGCGGCGGTCAAGGTGAATCTGGATCGCGCCAGCAATCCGGAAAACCGCCTGAAGCGCTATAACCTGTTTAAAATGATCGACAAAACGGAAGTGGTTGACGATCAGACGGTAAAGATTACGCTGAAAACGCCGTTCTCCGCCTTTATCAATAACCTGGCGCACCCGGCGGCGGTGATTATCTCTCCGGCGGCGCTGCGGCAGTATGGCAAAGAGATCGGTTTCCATCCGGTGGGCACCGGGCCATACCGTTTCGTCACCTGGAATCAGACCGATTACGTCAAGGCCGAGAAGTTTGCCGGCTACTGGAAATCGGGGCTGCCGAAACTGGACAGCATTACCTGGCGCCCGGTAGTGGATAACAACACCCGGGCGGCGCTGCTGCAAACCGGCGAGGCGCACTTCGCGTATCCGATCCCGTTCGAGCAGGCCGCCGTGCTGGAGAAAAACGACCAACTGGCGCTGGTTTCCTCGCCCTCTATTCTGCATCGCTATATCAGTCTGAACGTCACGCAGAAGCCGTTTGATAACCTCAAGGTACGGCAGGCGATTAATTACGCCATCAACAAGGACGCGTTGATTAAAGTGGCCTTTTCCGGCTACGCCACCCCGGCGGAAGGGCCGCTGCCGCCAAGCATTGATTACGCGGTAAAGTATCAGCCCTGGCCTTACGATCCGGCAAAAGCGCGCGAGCTGCTGAAGGAAGCCGGTTATCCGGATGGCTTCACCACCACGCTGTGGTCGTCGCATAACCACAGCACCGCGCAGAAAGTGCTGCAGTTTACCCAGCAGCAGCTGGCGCAGGTGGGCATCAAGGTTCAGGTCACCGCCATGGATGCGGGTCAGCGCGCCGCCGAAGTGGAAGGCAAAGGAGTGAAAGAGACCGGGGTGCGGATGTTCTATACCGGCTGGTCCGCCTCCACCGGGGAAGCCGACTGGGCGCTGTCGCCGCTGTTCGCCACCTCGTCCTGGCCGCCGGCGCTGTTCAACACCGCGTTTTACAGCAATCCGCAGGTTGATGCCGATCTGGCGAACGCGCTGAAAACCACCGATCGGGCGCAAAAGCAGCAGCTGTATAAAGACGCGCAGGACAAAATCTGGGCCGACGCGCCCTGGGTGTTCCTGGCGACCGAGAAGCTGGTTTCCGCCAACAGCAAGAAACTGAGCGGGTTTTATGTGATGCCGGATACCTCCTTCAGTTTTGAAGAGGCTGATCTGCAGGAGTAAGCCCGCCGGCAGGGAAAGCGGGACGGCGCGCTATCGGCCGTCCCCCATTTTCAGCAACCATCCCACTCAACGGAGAACCAGTCACATGTATGTGGAAAACTGCCCATGCTGAATTATTTTATTAAACGGTTACTGGGATTGATTCCCACCTTATTGATTGTGATGGTGCTGGTGTTCCTGTTTGTTCATCTGCTGCCGGGCGATCCGGCGCGTTTGGCCGCCGGGCGCGAAGCGGATGCCGTGGTGATAGAGATGGTGCGTCAGGATCTGGGGCTGGACAAACCGCTGCCGCAGCAGTTCTGGCATTTTTTCACCAATGTGTTGCGGGGCGATCTCGGCACCTCGATCGTTTCCAAACGGCCGGTAACCGAAGAAATCGCCGCCCGCTTTATGCCCACCTTCTGGCTGACGGTCAGCAGTATGGCGTGGGCGGTTATTTTCGGCATGGCGATAGGGGTGGTTTCCGCGGTATGGCGCAACGGCTGGCCGGACAGAATCGGCATGACGCTGGCGGTATCCGGCATTTCCTTTCCGGCGTTCGCCCTCGGCATGCTGCTGATGCAGATATTTTCCGTCGAACTGGGCTGGCTGCCCACCGTCGGAGCGGACAGCTGGCGGCACTATATCTTGCCTTCCATCACCCTGGGAGCGGCGGTCGCCGCGGTAATGGCCCGTTTTACCCGCGCCTCTTTCGTTGAAGTGATGCAGGAGGATTATATGCGCACCGCCCGGGCCAAGGGCGTGCGCGAATCGCTGGTGGTGGTGAAGCACGGTTTACGCAATGCGCTGATCCCCGTCGTCACCATGATGGGGTTGCAGTTTGGCTTTCTGCTCGGCGGCTCGATAGTGGTTGAGAAGGTATTTAACTGGCCGGGGCTGGGGCGGCTGTTGGTGGATTCCGTTGAAATGCGCGACTACCCGGTGATTCAGGCGGAAGTGCTGCTGTTTTCTCTGGAATTTATTCTTATCAACCTGCTGGTGGATATGCTGTATGCCGCGATTAACCCGGCGATTCGCTATAAGTAAGGAAAGGGAATGATAAATTGGCGACGTAAGGCGCAGATGTCGGCTCTGCCGACGGTCGGGGAGAATCGAATCCGTACGCCGTGGCGCGAATTCTGGCGGCGTTTCCGTCATCAGCATGTGGCGCTGCTGGCCGGCGTGTTTGTCACGCTGCTGGTTATCGTTGCCCTGCTGGCGCCTTACCTGATCCCCTATGACGCGGAAAATTACTTTGACTATGAGCGGCTCAATGAAGGGCCGTCCATGGCGCACTGGCTCGGGGTGGACTCCCTGGGGCGGGATATTTTCAGCCGTATTCTGCTGGGGGCGCGGATTTCGCTGGCCGCCGGCATTTTCTCCGTTTGGGTGGGAATGCTTATCGGCACCTCGCTCGGCCTGCTGGCGGGCTACTATGAGGGATGGTGGGACCGGGTGATTATGCGTATCTGCGATGTGCTGTTCGCCTTTCCCGGCATCCTGTTGGCGATTGCCGTGGTGGCGATTATGGGCAGCGGGATGGCGAATGTGATTGTCGCGGTGGCCATTTTCAGCATTCCCGCGTTCGCGCGTCTGGTGAGGGGCAATACGCTGGTGCTGAAGCAGCAGACCTATATCGAGTCGGCGCGCAGCATCGGCGCGTCCGACTGGACGATCGTTTTCCGCCATATCCTGCCCGGCACGGTCTCTTCCATCGTGGTCTATTTTTCCATGCGCATCGGCATGTCGATTATCACCGCCGCCAGCCTGTCGTTCCTCGGACTGGGGGCGCAGCCGCCCACGCCGGAGTGGGGCGCCATGCTTAACGAGGCCCGTTCCGATATGGTGATCGCGCCGCACGTGGCGATTTTTCCCAGCCTGGCGATTTTCCTGACGGTGCTGGCCTTCAATCTGCTGGGCGACGGACTGCGCGATGCGCTGGATCCGAAGCTGAAAAGCTGAAAGCGCGGCGTAAGCCGCAGCAACCATCCGCAGCCCCGCGACTTGTCGCGGGGTTTTTTATGCGACGTTGAAAAACGCTCCTGGCGTTTTTCAGAGCGTTGACAAAGTAGCTATTGGTAATAGCGACTCCAAATCCGTCATTCCTTATACGTGCAGACCTTGTTGTCTGCATGTATTAAGATCCTCAGGGACGCCTGAGGGAGAGATAAACAGGCTGAGTCATTCCCGAGGCCTTCCGAGCCTGTTTCGCAGAT
>NZ_JAKPCB010000083.1:0-61480 GCF_023347575.1 Brenneria tiliae
GCGCGGGCCGCATATGTTATGCAATTCCGCTGTGAAGTCAAGTGATTATTGCCTGGCTTCCTACTGTCATCACAACCGCGTTGCCGCCGTTGCCCTGTCAGTGGAGGCGCATTATAGGGAGTTCTCGGCGGCTTACAAGGGCTAAATGCAAAAAAAGAATCAAGCGCTTAAAAATAAGTCAAAAAGCCGTTTTTAGCCGATTTTATGCGGAAAATAAGGATTGTCGGTACTGAATAAATAAAAACGGGAGAAACAGCCGTTTTCTCCCGTTTTTGAGTTTGCCACCTCGCGGCTTTATTGGCGGGCAACGATGTTTTCACCATCAACGTCCAGCGTTACCGGCTTACCTGGGATTAATTTCCCGGAAAGGATCTGTTGAGCCAGCGGGTTTTCAATCAACTGCTGTATCGCCCTTTTAAGCGGACGGGCACCATAAACCGGATCGAACCCAATTTCTCCCAGCCGTTCCAATGCCGCATCGGTTATCGTCACCTGATAACCGCGCTCTTCGAGGCGTTTATACAAACGCTGTAGCTGGATCTTGGCGATAGAGGCGATGTGTTTCCTACCCAGCGGATGGAATACCACCACTTCATCGATACGGTTGATAAACTCAGGACGGAAGCTATGGCTAACAATCTCAAGCACCATCCCTCTCATCTCCGCATAGCTCCGCTCGCCAAAGCGTTCCTGAATCAGATCGGAACCCAGGTTCGAGGTCATAATCACCACCGTGTTGCGGAAATCGACCGTACGCCCCTGGCCGTCCGTGAGGCGTCCATCATCCAATACCTGCAGCAGAATGTTGAACACGTCCGGATGCGCCTTCTCGATCTCATCCAGCAGGATCACCGAGTAAGGACGGCGGCGCACGGCCTCCGTCAGGTAGCCGCCCTCTTCATAGCCGACATATCCCGGAGGCGCCCCCACTAAGCGCGACACCGAATGCTTTTCCATAAACTCGGACATGTCGATACGAACCATCGCATCATCGCTGTCGAACAGGAAAGAGGCCAGCGTCTTACACAGTTCCGTTTTACCCACCCCGGTCGGCCCAAGGAACAGGAAAGAACCTATTGGGCGATGGGGATCGGACAAACCGGCGCGGCTGCGTCGGATAGAGTTCGCCACCGCTTCGACCGCTTCATCCTGTCCGATTACGCGCTGGTGCAGCGCCTCTTCCATTCTTAACAGCTTTTCACGTTCGCTTTCCAACATTCTGGATACCGGAATACCGGTCCAGCGGGCAAGCACCTCGGCAATTTCATTATCCGTAACGCGGTTACGCAACAGGTGCATGGTCTTACCTTCAAGCTGCGTGGCCGCCGCCAGCTGTTTTTCCAACTCGGGAATTTTGCCGTATTGCAGCTCGGACATCTGCCCCAGGTCACCTTGACGGCGTGCTTGCTCCAGCGAAATTTTCGCCTGCTCCAACGCCGCCTTAATATTCTGAGTGCCGGTAAGCGATGCCTTTTCCGCCTTCCACTCTTCTTCCAGCTTAGAGTACTCGCGTTCCTTCTCTTCAAGCTCGGAACTTAACAGCTCTAAACGTTTTTGGCTGGCTTCATCCGACTCTTTTTTCAGCGCCTGCTGTTCCAGTTTCAACTGAATGATACGACGGTCCAGACGATCCAACGGCTCGGGCTTCGAGTCAATCTGGATACGAATACTGGAAGCCGCCTCATCAATCAGGTCGATCGCCTTGTCCGGCAGCTTGCGGTCCGCAATATAACGATGGGACAGCGTGGCCGCGGCAACAATCGCCGGGTCGGTAATCTGCACATGGTGATGCAGCTCATAGCGCTCTTTAAGACCGCGTAAAATAGCAATGGTATCTTCTACCGTCGGCTCGGCAACGAACACCTTCTGGAAACGGCGCTCCAAAGCAGCGTCTTTCTCTATATATTGCCGATACTCATCCAGCGTGGTGGCGCCGACGCAGTGCAGTTCGCCGCGCGCCAACGCGGGCTTGAGCATATTCCCGGCATCCATGGCGCCGTCGGCTTTCCCGGCGCCCACCATCGTATGGAGTTCATCGATAAACAGGATAACGTTCCCTTCCTGCTTGGATAAATCGGTAAGCACCCCTTTTAAACGCTCTTCGAACTCGCCGCGGTATTTGGCGCCGGCGACCAGCGACCCCATATCCAGGGATAAAACGCGTTTGTTCTTTAAACCTTCCGGCACTTCGCCGTTAACAATACGCAAAGCCAGCCCTTCGACAATGGCTGTTTTACCCACCCCAGGCTCGCCGATTAATACCGGGTTGTTTTTAGTTCGACGTTGTAATACCTGAATGGTACGGCGAATTTCCTCATCACGGCCAATAACCGGGTCAAGCTTGCCTTGTTCCGCGCGCTCGGTCAGATCGATGGTATATTTTTTTAGCGCCTGCCGTTGATCCTCCGCGCCTTGATCGTTCACTTGTTCGCCCCCTCTTATCTGATCGATTGCTTTGGTAACGCTTTCCGGCGTCGCTCCCGCACGTTTAAGCACGTCACTTAACGTGCTGCGCGACTCCAGCACCGCCAACACAAAAAGCTCCGAGGAAATGAAAGTATCGCCACGTTTCTGCGCCAGCTTGTCGCAGACGTTTAACGCGCGAACCAACTCGCTGGACGGCTGAACATCGCCGCCGGTACCTTCGACCTGAGGTAAACGTGCTATTGCCTGATCGATTTCATTTTTCAGATGAGCAACATTGGCGCCGGCCGCTGTCAATAGCGGGCCGACAGTACCGCCTTCCTGATTGAGTAAAGCACTCATCAGATGAAGAGGTTCGATAAATTGATGGTCGCGCCCGAGAGCAAGAGATTGGGCATCGGCGAGAGCAAGTTGAAACTTGCTGGTAAGACGATCCAGACGCATAACACCTCCCATATACTGGTCAAAACTGCTACTGGAGATCAGATGAGGTCAACCCTCAAAATTTCAAGGTTATTTCGCCAGTAGTCATGGGATTAAAATGTTACTTGCCGTGGACCGTCTTAATTCAATAGGTTATATCAGCCAGATTAAACTTGCCATACGGCCCGTCACACCATCGCGCCGATAGGAGAAAAATTTTTGCCGATCGCTTACGGTGCAGTGGTTTCCGCCAAAAATTTGCGTCACGCCGGCTGCGCGTAAACGTAAACGCGCCAGCTGGTATATATCGGCCAGAAACTTGTCGCCATTAGCCCTGAATGCCGACTCGGCCACGGCGTCATGCCGGATAAATGCTTCGCGAACCTCCGGACCGACCTCAAACGCATCCGGACCAATTGCCGGGCCGAGCCATGCCATAATCCGCGACGGTTGCGCACGGAAGCAGGAAAGCGTCTTTTCCAGTACGCCGGCGCACAGCCCGCGCCAGCCGGCGTGCGCCGCGGCAACCTCATCGCCGGCGGCGGAACAAAACAGCACCGGTAAACAGTCGGCGGTCATCACCGCACAAACCCGATCTTTCCCATCCGTATAAGCCGCGTCGCCGCGAACGGAAAGCGGCGCCGTATTGCCGATGCGAATCACATCCGTACCGTGAACCTGCTCCAGCCAATGCGGCATCGACGGTAAACCCGCTTCATCAACCAGCATCTGACGGTTCACCCTCACCGTTTCGCTATCATCACCGACATGGCCTCCCAGATTGAGCGCATCATACGGCGGCACACTGATACCGCCATAACGGGTTGTGCTACAGGCCCGGATATTCTCCGGCATCGGCCAGTCAGGATAAATTAGCATCGTTTCATCACCAGTTGAGTTGATCCTGGAACGCTTCGGTATCGGCTTTTAATGCATTGATAAGATCGACCATATCTTGCGGCAAGGGCGCATGCCACTCCATTTGTATCCCGCTGACGGGGTGATACAGCCGCAACATTGTGGCGTGCAGCGCCTGGCGATCAAAACCGCGCAGCGCCGTAATGAATTCGTCAGACGCGCCTTTCGGCGGGCGAGGACGGCCGCCGTATAGCGGGTCCCCCACCAATGGATGGTTTATATGCGACATATGTACGCGAATCTGGTGGGTGCGCCCCGTTTCCAGGCGCAGGCGCAAGCGGGTGTGCGCGCGGAAATGCTCCATAATCCGGTAGTGCGTGACCGCCGGTTTCCCCATCGGATGAACCGCCATATGCGTGCGTTTTGTCGCATGCCGGGCAATCGGTTCTTCTACCGAACCGCCGGCCGTCATATTGCCGATGGCGACGGCTTCATATTCGCGGGTGATTTCACGAGCCTGCAGCGACTCGACCAGGCGGGTCTGCGCCGGTACGGTTTTCGCCACCACCATCAGCCCGGTGGTGTCTTTATCCAGACGATGAACAATGCCCGCCCGCGGAACATCAACAATTTCGGGATAATAATGCAGCAACGCATTGAGCACGGTGCCATCGGGGTTGCCGGCGCCGGGGTGAACGACCAACCCCCGCGGCTTGTTGATCACCAGGATATCCTGATCCTCATAGACGATATCCAGCGCGATATCCTGAGCTTCCCAGCGCGCCTCTTCCTCAATAAGCGCGTCAATCGCAATCGATTCGCCGCCCAGTACCTTCACTTTTGGCTTATTGCTGACAATGCCGTTAATCTGTACCCGGTTCTCGAGGATCCACTCTTTTATACGAGATCGTGAATAATCAGGGAACAATTCGGCCAAAGCCTGATCTAAACGTTGTCCGAGTTGAGATTCGGCCACCGTTGCGGTGAGTTGTACTTGTTGTGCCATAGTTGCAGCTTCTTCGTTAACGTTGGGTTTTCACGGCGACGCCGTTTAAAATAATGTACTATTGTCACTGGTCTAAATCGGGAGCTTAACGGACAGTCTCCCGGAATAACACTCTGAGGATAATCAAAACGTCATGACGCGTATGAAATATCTGGTGGCTGCCGCCACGTTGAGCCTGGCGCTGGCTGGCTGCTCCAGCAATTCCAAGGATGCGGTTCCTGACAGTCCGCCGTCCGAACTGTATGCAAATGCTCAACAAAAACTGCAGGACGGTAACTTTAGAGCCGCCATCACGCAGTTGGAAGCACTGGACAACCGCTACCCATTCGGGCCCTATTCTCAGCAGGTACAGCTGGACTTGATTTACGCCTACTATAAATCCGCCGAATTGCCGTTGGCCCAGGCCTCCATCGATCGCTTCCTGCGCTTAAACCCCACTCATGCAAGCGCTGACTATGTCTTGTATATGCGTGGCCTGACGGATATGGCTCTCGACGACAGCGCGCTACAGGGGTTCTTTGGCGTCGATCGCTCCGATCGCGACCCCCAGTATGCCCGCATGGCCTTCCGGGACTTCAGCCGGCTGATTCAAAGCTACCCAAACAGCCAGTATGCAACCGACGCCAATAAGCGGCTGGTCTTCCTGAAAGAGCGTTTGGCTAAATATGAACTTTCCGTCGCGCAATATTACACGAAACGCGGCGCTTATGTGGCAGTAGTTAATCGCGTCGAACAAATGCTGCGTGATTATCCGGACACCAAGGCCACCAAAGACGCCTTGCCATTGATGGCAAATGCCTACCGCGAGCTTCAGTTGACGGCGCAGGCGGATAAAGTCGCTAAAATCATCGCTGCGAATCCGGCTTAAAATAAGCGTGACTGAAAGAATAAAACGGCAGCTTCGGTTGCCGTTTTTTTATGGCGGGTTCAATACATCTTTTCGATAATGACATAGCTTATACCCTCCCTCAAGCACTTCCCGTCGATTCCTGAGCATGGTCCACAAACCACGGTTTATTGACAAAAAGTGACAAAAAAAAGTGATCATAATCACGATTTTTGTCCTCACTCGCGTTATGCTGAAATTATCCAAGACGGACAAAGGCAGAGAGGTAAGTTATATGACTATCAATATTACCAGTAAGCAAATGGATATCACCCCCGCAATACGTCAGCATGTCGAAGACCGTCTTTCTAAACTGGATAAGTGGCAAGCCCATCTGATTAACCCGCACATCATTCTATCAAAAGAACCTCAGGGTTTCGTTGCCGATGCAACAATCAGTACGCCAAACGGACCGCTGGTCGCCAGTGCCAAACATGAAGATATGTATGCCGCCATCAATGAGCTTATCGCCAAGCTTGAGCGCCAATTAAACAAAGTGCAGCATAAAGGCGAGGCGCGCCGGGCGGCGGCCTGCGTCAAAGATGCCAACCTGCAGGTGCCGCAGGAAGAATAATCCGACTTCATCATTGTTATCCAACGCGCCTGATGGCGCGTTTTTGTATCGCGGGGGGCCCTAAAGTGCCGACGCTGCACGTTGTTCGGCATCGCTCCCGGCGATTTTGTATTGACAGGATGAAAAGCCAACCGTTACTTTACATGCTATTATTTCATACTTGAGTTTCCTACATACCGGTTCAGCATGACTAACACACCGTTCTTCTTCGTATTCTTTTTCACCTTCCCCTGATTTGGGAGGCGATTCGTCGTAAGAGCAAGAATACGAAGACGAACAAAAAAGCCTCCTGAAACAGGAGGCTTTTTTTATCAGGACAAAAAACAGGTAATAATATAATGACCGATAACCCACTACTGGCATTACGCGAGCGCATCAGCGAGCTGGATGTAAAATTACTGGAATTGTTAGCGGAGAGACGGGAGCTGGCGCTCGACGTCGCACGCACTAAATTACATTCCCACCGCCCTATCCGCGACAAAGAGCGCGAACGTGATTTGCTCGATAAGCTTACGGCAGCGGGAAAAAAATATCACCTCGACGGTCACTACATCACCCGGTTATTCCAGCTTATTATTGAAGATTCGGTGCTGACGCAGCAGGCGCTGCTGCAACACCATCTCAACCAGACTACCGCTCACTCCGCGCGCATCGCCTTTCTTGGTCCGAAGGGATCTTATTCGCATCTGGCGGCCCGCCAATATGCGGCCCGGCATTTCGAGCAGCTTATCGAGTGTGGCTGCCATAAATTCCAGGATATCTTCAATATGGTGGAGACGGGTCAGGCGGACTACGCCGTGCTACCGATTGAAAATACCAGTTCAGGCTCCATTAACGATGTCTACGACCTGTTGCAACACACCGGGCTGTCGATCGTCGGCGAACTGACGAATCCAATCAACCACTGCGTATTGGTTGCTACCGCGACCAGTCTCGATCAGATTGAAACCGTTTACAGCCACCCTCAGCCGTTCCAGCAATGCAGCCATTTCCTGAGTCGTTTTCCGGACTGGAAAATTGAATACTGCGAAAGCACCGCCGCGGCAATGGAAAAAGTGGCGGCGCTTAATTCGCCCAAAGCCGCGGCGCTGGGAAGCGAAGCCGGCGGCATGCTATATAACTTGCAGGTCCTCGAACACAATCTGGCCAACCAGTCGCAAAATATCACCCGGTTTATCGTTCTGGCGCGTAAGCCCATCGAAGTGACGGAACAGGTTCCGGCCAAGACCACACTGATTATGGCGACGGGACAGCAGTCAGGCGCGCTGGTTGAAGCGCTGCTGGTGCTGCGCGACCAGGGCATCATTATGACCAAACTGGAATCGCGGCCGATTAACGGCAACCCCTGGGAGGAGATGTTCTACATCGATGTGCAGGCCAATCTGCGCAGCGAGGCGATGCAGAAGGCACTGCGGGGATTGACATCGATTACGCGCTCACTGAAGGTGTTAGGCTGCTACCCCAGTGAAAACGTCGTGCCCGTAGACGTCAACGAATGAAAGCGGCCATCCCGGCTACATCGCCGGGATGGCGAATAGGCTGGTTGTTAAAACCTATTATTGACGGATATCGTTGGCCTGACGTAATAAAGTCCGGCTTTCAGACTGGAAGCGTCCGGCGTAATCACCAAACCAGTGTTCGACCTTTTTGAAGCTGTTGATAAACTCGGCTTTATCCGCATGCTCCAACAGTTCGATGGCCTCACCGAAACGTTGATAATAACGTTTAATCAATGCCAGATTATTTTCAGAAGACATAATGATGTCGGCGTACAGTTGCGGATCCTGAGCAAACAGGCGGCCCACCATGATCAATTCCAAACGGTAAATGGGCGATGACAACGCCAGCAACTGCTCCAGCTGTACGTTCTCTTCCGCCAAATGCAGGCCGTAAGCGAAAGTGGCAAAATGGCGCAGCGCCTGAATAAACATCATATTCTGATCGTGCTCCACCGCGCTGATGCGATGTAAACGCGCGCCCCACACCTGTATCTGCTCCAGCAGCCATTGATAGGATTCCGGCTGACGTCCATCGCAATAGACCACCACCTGTTTCGCCAGGCTGCCGCTATCCGGCCCGAACATGGGATGCAGCCCAAGCACCGGTCCGCGATGGACGGCCAGCATCGCTTGCAGCGGGCCGTTTTTGACCGAAGCCAAATCCACCAGAATACAGTCATCCGGCAGTTTAGGCAGGCGGGCGATAACCTGTTCGGTGACATGGATCGGCACGCTGACAATCACCATACCGGCGTCAGATAGCAGGGTTTCCGCTTGCGGCCAGTCCTCCTGCTCCAGGATCCTGACCTGATACCCCGACAGCGTCAGCATTTTTTCAAACAGCGCACCCATCTGCCCGCGGCCGCCGACGATAACCACCGGACGCAGCTGAGGATTTAATGTCTTAAATCCCTTATCATTTTCGCTGGAGTATGATTCGCGCATAACGCGACGCAAAATATCTTCAATCAGATCGGGAGGCACGCCCAGCAGAGCGGCCTCTTTACGGCGCGAACTGAACATGGCGGCTTCGCGATCGGGCGCATAGATAGGCAAGCCATAACGGCTTTTAACCTCCCCCACTTCCGCCACCAAACGCAATCGGCGTGATAATAGCGCTAACAGCTCTTTATCCACCTCGTCTATCTGATCACGCAACGCGGTCAGTTCAGCTACCATCTTCTGTTACTCTCCTGAATGTTTTACCCGTTCCGCGCCAAGCTCATGATGTACGGAACGCAGTAACGTTTCTGTATTTTCCCAACTGATACAGGCATCCGTTACCGATACGCCATAGCGCATTTCCGCACGCGGCTGCTCTGAAGACTGGCTGCCTTCGTGAAGATGACTTTCCAGCATCAGGCCGATGATCGAACGGTTGCCAGCCTTAATCTGCTCAATGACCGACTCGACCACCAAGGGTTGCCGACGGTAATCTTTATTTGAGTTGCCATGGCTACAATCTACCATCAGCGCCGGATTCAGTCCCGCATCAAGCATCTGTTTTTCACATTCAGCAACATTTTGCGCACTGTAGTTTGGCGTTTTGCCGCCGCGCAAAATAACATGGCCGTCCGCATTTCCCTGCGTATGCAGCAGGCAAACCTGGCCGGATTGATTAATCCCCATAAACCGGTGCGGCATGGCCGCCGCTCTCATCGCGTTAATTGCCGTGCCAAGGCTGCCGTCGGTGCCGTTTTTGAACCCGACGGGCATGGAAAGACCGGACGCCATCTCGCGGTGCGTTTGCGATTCGGTGGTACGGGCGCCGATCGCCGACCAGCTGAACAGGTCGCCCAGATACTGCGGATTGTTGGGATCCAGCGCTTCAGTCGCCAGCGGCAACCCCATATTTACCAGCTTGAGCAGCAAATCACGGGCGATATGCAGCCCGGCTTCCACATCGCAAGAGCCATCCATGTGAGGATCGTTAATTAATCCTTTCCAACCGACGGTGGTGCGCGGCTTTTCAAAGTACACCCTCATAACGATATACAGCCGATCGCTCAATTCAGCCGAGAGGGATTGCAAACGGCGCCCGTACTCCAGGGCGGCATCGGTATCATGGATGGAACAGGGGCCGCATACGATCAGCAGACGCCGATCGCGCCCATGAATAATATTGGCGATGGTTTCGCGGGCGCCGGCGATGGCCTGGTGCTCGCCGTCGCTTAGCGGAAATTTGGCTTTCAGTTCATCCGGGGTAATCAGTATCTGTTCTTCCACAATATTGATGTTGTTAAGAGAGTCTTTTTGCATGTTCATATTTCCTGCCGAATCCTGTATGACGTAATCGATTAATGCCAGCTGCATTATGGTTTACACCATAACACGAACCGTAAAGATTTCAATCCATATTTGTAAACTTAAAATTACCGCCGATAAAAAACCACGCCGTGGCACATCCGCCGCGCGCTTCACTGCTATCATTCCAATCCCGCCAGCGAATGGTGGTAGAATCAGCGGGACAAAGGGGGAACGATGCTGAAAGCCATCATAATTGACGACGAACTGCCCGCTCGTGAAGAACTTTCATTGCTGCTGGAAAACGAACCTGACATAACCATTATCGCTCAGTGCGGCAACGCGCTTGAAGCGATACCGGCTATTCATCGCCTGCAGCCTGACGTGATTTTTCTGGACATACAGATGCCCAAGGTCAGCGGCCTGGAATTAGCCGCCATGCTGGATCCGGAAAACATGCCTTACGTGGTGTTCGTCACCGCCTATGACGAATACGCCGTGCGCGCCTTTGAAGAACATGCTTTCGACTACCTGCTTAAACCGCTGGATTCACAGCGGCTGAACAAAACGTTGAATCGTTTACGCCGCGGCGCGAGTGTAAATAAAAATGTACATCTAATTACCGAACCCTATCTGCGCCATATCCCCTGCAACGGGCATAACCGCATTTTTTTGCTCAAGGTCGATGAAGTCGAATATCTCAGTTCCGAACTCGGCGGAGTGCACGTCGTGGGAGTAAACCAGTCTGGCTATACGCAGCTGTCGTTAAAAACGCTGGAAGAAAAAACGCCCCTGGTGCGTTGCCATCGGAAATACATGGTCAATACGGATCTGCTGAAAGAAATTAAACTGCTGGAAAACGGCGCGGCAGAAGTGCTCACCAACACCGGAAAACAGATTCCGGTGAGTCGCCGCTATCTCAAACTGCTAAAAGAAAAACTGGGCATCGCTTAAAAGCGATATGCTTTATATGGCGATAACCAACTAATGAAAGGTTTGATATGAAATACAGTTACTGCCTGGCTGTAATTCTCTTTATCGCTGGCTGCCAACATAACGCCTCTGCGCCAACGGCCGACAACGAGAAAACCTTCTGGTATGAAGCCGGTTACCAGGACGCCATATCCGGCCTGGTCGTCAAAGACAATAGCGTGTTGGAGGAGTGGTTTGGCAATCCCCAGATCGATCGCGAAGCCTATTTACGCGGCTACGGCGCGGGGCAGGCGAAGTTTTGTCGCCTTGACAACATGCATGCGTGGGGGAAATCCGGCAAAAGTTTCCCCGCCAGCTGTGATGGCGTCGCCGATGCGGAACGACTACGAGCCCAGTGGCAGCGGAGTGTGAATTAACCCCAAAGCGCGCAGATAAAAAAAGGGTTTAGCCATTGACTAAACCCTTGATAACTAATTACTTTCGGATGTCGCGCAAGCGCGCTATCAGTTAAGACGCTCTTTGATACGAGCGGACTTACCGGTGCGTTCACGCAGGTAGTACAATTTGGCTTTACGTACGGCGCCGCGGCGTTTAACAGCGATGCTGTCCACTACCGGAGAATGCGTTTGGAAAACGCGCTCTACGCCTTCGCCGTTGGAAATCTTGCGAACAGTAAATGCAGAATGCAGACCGCGGTTACGAATAGCGATAACCACGCCCTCGAATGCCTGCAGACGTTTTTTGCTGCCTTCAACAACCCATACCTTCACTTCGACGGTATCACCCGGACGAAATGCAGGTACGTCCTGCTTCATCTGTTCTTGTTCAATTTGCTTGATAATGTTGCTCATAGTATGTCTCTTACCCTAGGTAAACTGATATTTGGGTTCGTCAGATGAAACGCGACGACCACCTAATACTCATGTTGCCCGGACTGATATTCTCGTTGGAATTCAGCCAGCAACGTTGCTTGCTCGTCAGTCAGAGCTAGGCTTTTCAGAAGTTCAGGTCTTCTAAGCCAGGTTCGGCCCAGCGACTGCTTCAACCGCCAGCGACGTATTTCAGCATGGTTTCCTGACAGTAAAACTGGCGGGACTTCCATACCGGCCAACACTTCAGGACGAGTAAAATGAGGACAATCCAGCAACCCGTCAGCGAAAGAATCCTCTTCCGCGGAAGACTGATGACCCAGCACACCCGGAATAAACCGGGAAACAGAGTCAATCAGCGCCATTGCCGGCAGTTCCCCGCCGCTGAGAACGTAATCACCGATTGACCATTCTTCATCAATTTCGGTTTTAATTACGCGCTCATCAATTCCCTCGTACCGCCCGCAAACCAGGATCATTTTCTGGTTGGCGGCGAGTTGACGCACGCCCTGCTGATCTAATTTACGGCCCTGAGGTGATAAGTAAATCACCCTGGCGCCTTCGCCTGCCGCTGCTTTTGCTGCGTGGATCGCATCCCGCAAGGGTTGCACCATCATCAGCATTCCGGGGCCGCCGCCGTATGGGCGATCGTCCACGGTGCGATGCCGGTCGTAAGCGAAGTCTCGCGGACTCCAGTACTGTACGCTCAGCAGGCCATTTTTAACTGCCCGGCCAGTGACTCCGTAATCAGTAATTGCGCGGAACATCTCTGGAAACAGGCTAATAACCCCAATCCACATAGTCTCGTTCCACCGGGTACTACTGGTTAATTCAGAGTTCAAAAACCAGGATCCCAATCTACTTCAATAGATTGAGCAGAAAGGTCAACGCTCTTGACAACCTGTTCAGAGAGGAACGGAATCAGCCGCTCCTTGACCCCGAAGGCATCTTTCAGGTTAGCCCTTACCACCATCACGTCGTTGGAACCGGTCTCCATCATATCGATGACTTTTCCCAGTTGATAACCTGCTACGGTTACGACCTGACAGCCGATAAGATCCTTCCAGTAATAATCACCTTCATCCAGTTCCGGCAACTGAGCCGAATCAACGATAATCTCGCAATTGGTCAGTAAATTCGCCGTATCACGATCGTCAACATCTTTAATCTTGATGATCAGATCCTGATTGTGGTGTTTCCAGCTGTCAATCTCGACGGGCCGCCAACCACTTTTGGTCTGGATAAACCAAGGTTGATAATCAAAAATGCTCTCGGCATCTTCGGTGGATGAAAACACTCTGAGCCAACCTCGGATGCCATAAGTCGACCCCATCTTGCCCAATACAATCGGGTTAGCGGGAACTTGTGGGCTGAGTAGCTTGCTCATTGTCACCACCGCAACAGATTATGCTGCTTTCTTGGCGTCTTTGATCAGCGAAGATACGCGATCAGAAACGGTTGCGCCCAGGCCGACCCAATGTTCGATACGGTCCAGATCCAAACGCAGCGCTTCTGCCTGACCGGTTGCGATCGGGTTGAAGAAGCCTACGCGCTCAATGAAGCGACCGTCGCGCGCATTGCGGCTATCGGTCACGACAACTTGATAAAACGGGCGTTTTTTCGCGCCGCCACGTGCCAAACGAATTGTTACCATAACATCCTCTTTAGTTAATAAAACAACCGGGCCCCATCGAGGAACGGGGCCCAGTGTCATATAAAAAGCCCCAAAATTTTACTCATTTTGGCGCAGAAAGCAATCTAAAGCGTATCAACCCGCGATATTTGTCCGTTCGACAAGGTTTTCGCTATCAACGCCCCGGGAATCCCGGCGGCATCATACCTTTCATGCCGCGCATCATTTTCGCCAAACCGCCATTCTTCATTTTCTTCATCATCCGCTGCATATCGTCAAACTGCTTCAGCAGACGGTTTACGTCCTGAACCTGCATCCCCGACCCCGTCGCGATTCTACGTTTCCGTGAACCTTTAATGATTTCAGGTTTTGCCCGCTCTTTATGCGTCATGGAGTTAATAATCGCTTCCATACGCACCAGAACTTTGTCATCCATCTGCGATTTCACGTTATCCGGCAGTTGGCCCATTCCCGGCATTTTACTCATCATACTGGCCATGCCGCCCATATTGCGCATCTGCTTGAGCTGATCCAGAAAATCGGTCAGATCAAATCCGTCGCCCTTTTTGAGCTTTTTGGCCAGTTTCTCAGCCTGAGTGCGATCGACTTTGCTTTCAATATCCTCGATAAGGGAAAGCACATCGCCCATGCCGAGAATACGCGACGCCACGCGCTCCGGGTAGAAAGGCTCCAGCGCATCGGTTTTTTCCCCCACGCCGAGGAACTTGATAGGCTTGCCGGTGATATGGCGGATAGAGAGCGCCGCACCGCCTCGGGCATCGCCATCGATCTTGGTAAGGATAACCCCGGTCAACGGCAGGGCCTCGTTGAAGGCTTTCGCGGTGTTCGCCGCATCCTGCCCGGTCATGGCGTCAACCACAAACAGGGTTTCCACCGGATTAATCGCCGCGTGAACCTGCTTGATTTCGTCCATCATGGCGTCGTCGACGTGAAGACGACCGGCGGTATCCACCAACAGCACATCGTAGAATTTCAGCTTGGCGTGCTGCAGCGCCCGGCTGACGATATCAAGCGGCTTTTCCTGCGCATCGGAAGGGAAAAAATCGACCCCCACGCCTTGCGCCAGCGTCTCCAGCTGTTTGATGGCCGCCGGACGATAGACGTCGGCGGAAACCACCAGCACCTTTTTCTTCTGTTTTTCTTTAAGAAACTTGCCCAGTTTACCCACGCTGGTGGTTTTACCCGCCCCCTGCAAACCGGCCATCAACACCACCGCCGGCGGCTGGGCTGCCAGATTCAGCTCAGAGTTAATCTCACCCATTGAGCTGACAAGTTCGTTCTTGACGATTTTGACGAACTCCTGACCGGGGGTCAGGCTTTTGTTTACTTCGTGACCCACCGCCCGTTCTTTTACGCGGTTGATAAAATCTCGCACCACGGGTAAAGCAACGTCGGCTTCAAGCAGCGCCATGCGAACTTCGCGCAGCGTTTCTTTTATATTGTCTTCAGTCAACCGCCCGCGGCCGCTGATATTGCGCAATGTGCGCGATAGTCGATCGGTTAAATTTTCAAACATATCTCGTGCTCAATGTAAGACAAGCCGCCACCGCGACGCGAATGACCGGGATTATAACACGAAAGCGGCGGCGATCTCTGCGCCCGGAATGGAGAACAGTTGGTGCCCATGGAGACTAACGTTATACTGACTGTTCATTTTACTTTGTTGATATTAATTAACCTACTCGAATGTCTGTTTTCGCTATAGTGGCTTTAGTCGCCTACACACTCAGCCTCGGACTGATTATCCCCAGTCTGCTGCGTAAGAACAGTGCATATCGTCGGCTGGCAATATTTTCGGCCAGCGTTGCGCTTATCTGCCATGCGGTGGCGCTTTACCAACGGATTTTCGACGTCCATAGCGGCCAAAATCTGAGCCTGCTGAATATCGGTTCCCTTGTCAGTCTGATCATCTGTACCGTGATGACCATTGTCGCCTCACGAAACCGCGGCTGGTTTCTGCTGCCGATCGTCTATACGTTTGCCCTGATTAATCTGGCTTTCGCCAGCTTTATGCCCGGCGAATTCATTACCCACCTGGAGGAGACGCCGGGACTGCTGTTCCATATCGGCCTGGCGCTGTTTTCCTATGCCACGCTGATCATCGCCGCCCTTTATGCGCTACAGCTGGCGTGGCTGGATTACCTGCTAAAAAATAAAAAACTGAGCTTCGCCGCCGATATGCCGCCGCTGATGAGCATCGAGCGCAAAATGTTTCACATCACCCAGATCGGCGTCATTCTTCTGACCCTGACGCTATGCACCGGTCTGTTTTATATGGATGACCTGATCAATAACAAAGAGAATCTGCATAAGGCGCTGTTTTCTTTGTTCGCCTGGTTTATTTACATCCTGCTGCTCTGGGGACACTACCACGAAGGATGGCGCGGACGGCGGGTTGTATGGTTCAGCCTGGTCGGCGCGCTGCTGCTGACGTTATCCTACTTCGGCAGCCGGGTGATACAACACTTCGTTGCCGTCTGAGACGGTTTCCCGCCATAAAAAAAAGAGCCGCGCAGCTGCGGCTCTTTTTTTACGGCAACAGTAATCAGATATGTAACTCAGTCAGCTTGTCTTTCGGCAACGCCAGTTCATCATTCTGATTGATGCCGATATCGTGATCGATAATGTGCCGGGCGATCTCCTGCGCTTCGACCAGAGAGTGCATCTCATACGTCCCGCACTGGTATTCGTTCAGCTCGGGGATTTTACGCTGATCGGTCACTTTCAGCACGTCGGCCATGGCGGCTTTCCAGGCATCCGCGACGCGCTGTTCGCCAGGCGTGCCAATCAAACTCATATAGAAGCCCGTGCGGCAGCCCATAGGTGAAATATCGATAATCTCCACCCCGTCGCCGTTCAGATGGTTGCGCATAAAACCGGCAAACAGGTGCTCCAGCGTATGAATACCGCGTTCCGGCATCACTTCGATATTAGGACGGCAAAAACGCAAATCGAATACGGTAATGGTGTCGCCATGAGGGGTTTTCATGGTTTTGGCAACCCTGACGGCAGGCGCCGCCATGCGGGTATGATCTACAGTAAAACTATCTAGTAACGGCATAATGCCACCTCCTCATAGAAAAAATTCATTTTTTCTCGTTTCCGGGAAACTTTTCCTTTTTACGCGGGTCTGAATTTCTGAAAGACGCGCATTTATTATCATCATCCCTATTTAGAGATGTTTCTTTGGCCACATTGACTGTGGCCTTTTCTTTTTACTGCGCCGCCAGATATTCATCAAAACCGATTTTATCTTCCGCTTCAATCTGCCGCTGACGACGCCATGAACGTTCACTTTCCGCCGCCAGCTGTTCTTCTGTCAATACCTGCAGCGGCTCATGGCATAATATCTTACGATACTCTTCCGCCAGATGAAGTCCTACCCCACCGCAGCCGTCTTCTTTCATCAGGTTCAGCACGCGGGCGGAGAAGGTGCTTTCAGGATCATCAAAACCGATAATCAGCTCATCACAAACCTGCTGGTAATAGGGCTGAGCGTTACCGTCATCCAGCACCTCCGCCACTCGGCGTAAATCGGCGAATAATGACTTACCGACCTCGGCAATCGGATGTTGATCCGTTTCACATCCCATTCCCACGGTTTGTCCCGGTTTACGGCCTTCGAGTATCACTCTATTCCAGTTTTTACGGGTACATAGCAGTTCATCCGCGCTCATTTCCGGCGCATCCGCCAGCGCGCACCAAATCAGGAATAAATCAAGGAAACGCGCCTGACTGGCGCTGACGCCGATGGGTGAGAAAGGATTAATATCCAACGAGCGCACTTCAATATATTCGATCCCGCCGCGCAGCAAGGCGTCGGAAGGAGATTCTCCCGGCCGGGTAACGCGTTTCGGTCTTATTGGCGCATAGAGCTCATTTTCAATCTGCAACGCGTTGGTGTTCAACTGTAAATAGCGGCCGTCTTTCTTCAGTCCAAGCTGCGCATACTCTGCGGAGGGAATTTTTATCGCCCGTTTCAATGCGGCCACGTAGGTGTCCAAATCGTTAAACGTAATGCCGAGATTGCTTTGTGTTTTATTAGTGTAGCCCAGATCGCTCAGCCGCAAAGACGTTGCATAAGGCAGGTAACACATTCCCTTATCGGTACGCATAAACGGCAGCGAGGTTTCCCTGCCTTGCAGGAAGGAAGAACAGATAGCCGGAGAGGCGCCGAAGAGATAGGGAATGACCCAGCCGAATCGGTAATAGTTTCGAATCAGCCTAAAATAGCCCGCCGAGATTTCCACCTTACCGCTTTCCGCATCGCGGACGCCGGCCCGTGCTTGCCAGAACGCCAGCGGCAGCGAGAAATTATAATGCACGCCCGCAATCGTCTGCATCAAGGCGCCGTAACGGTTTTTCAATCCTTCGCGATATAGCGTTTTAAAACGCCCAATGTTGGATGAGCCATACTGCGCCAGTTCAATCTCCTGCTCTTCGGCGATGAAGCACGGCATGCTCAGCGGCCACATGCGCTCATCGCCCAGATTGCGGGCGACATGGCGATGAATATCGCCCAGGAAAGCCAACAGATGGTCGATATCTTTATCGACCGGAGTAATGAATTCCAATAATGTCTCGGCGAAATCCGTGGTGATCCACGGATGCGTCAATGCCGCACCTAATTTCTCTGGATGCCCGGTGGTAGCCAGATGTCCGTTTGCCTGCACGCGCAACGTTTCGCGTTCAATGCCGCGCTGGATACCGCTTACTGCCTGAGGATTATTTTCCAGCCAGGAAAGAGCCGGTGATATATCCGGGATCAAATCGACCTCCCGATGTTAAAAAGTAATGTTTATAAGCATAATTGAAACTCGACAGCACTCACCAGATCTCATTTTTATCCGGTCAAGACCACCATGCCATGCCTTGTAAAGTTATCCCTGCCAGAACGATATAGCGCAGCGCTTTTCCGATACACATAAAAATCGCCGAACACATCCAGGGCATGCGCAACCAACCCGCCAACACGCACAATAAATCGCCGACGACCGGAACCCAGCTAAATAATAGCGCAGGCGGGCCATAACGCTGTAGCCAGCCTAGCGCCATTATATATCCGACCTGCGTTTTTGGCCGAGGCAGCAAGCGTCCGATAAAGATATTGGTTAATCCGCCCAGGGTGTTTCCCACCGTCGCCACAATAATCAGCAGGATGGGCCCGGCGCTGTCAGAAACCAATAAGGTGACCAGCAACGCCTCCGAGCTGCCGGGCAACAATGTCGCACTCAGCAAGCTACTCCAGAAGAGAGAGAAAACCGCCCAGAATTCACTCACAGCTTACGAACATCAACCACCGCCATTTTCGCCCTTGCGGCCGCCTCGATGCCGTAATCCGCATCCTCAAACACCACGCAGTGTTCCGGCGCAACGGCAATAAGCTCGGCACAACGCAAAAAGGTATCGGGGAAAGGCTTATGATTGTCGACATCATCCGCGCCCACAATTGCATCAAAATAATCACGCAGGCCCAAATGTGTTAACAGTTTGTCGGCCATGCCATGCGTACTCCCGGTTCCGACGGCCATCGGGCGGCGTCCGCGATAGGATTTGACGATGTCGATAAGCGGCAGGGGTTTTACCGTGTCCAACAGCATTTCCTCCGCCACGGCGGTTTTTTCAGCCGCCAGCCGATAGGGATCGATATCAACCTGATGACTGCCGATAATCGCCTGAGCAATACGCCAGGTGGGAGATCCATTCAACGCGGTCATGGCTTTGGCATCATAGGTCATCCCGTATCTTGCCAGGACCCTATTCCACGCTTTGTGATGTGTTGGTTCCGTATCGAGGATGGTGCCGTCCATATCAAAGATCAGGCCTTGATAGCGATCGTACATCATGACTCCATGCTCACTGAAAACGAGGAACTACTTTATCGCAAAGTGAAAACGTTGTCGCTTATTCAATAATGTCATGGAAACAAGGCCGTTGGCGGCGCCATGGCCAAACGATATGGCAGACTGACGATATGCGGCATATGCATTTAAAGACGCGGGAGGGGATGGGGTAAGGTTGGAAATTCAGATGGGGATTGCCCAGAGTAATATGGTGCATCCGGGAGGATTACTCGGCTGCGCCTCGCCCTGCGGGCCGTTGCTAACGCAACGTTATCCTCCCTAGTACTGGCTTGGTGAAACCCAAATATACCAGACGCGGGTCGCTGTCATTCCGGAGTAATATGGTGCATCCGGGAGGATTCGAACCTCCGACCGCTCGGTTCGTAGCCGAGTACTCTATCCAGCTGAGCTACGGATGCATAATAACGCAAAGATTATTCTACTTAACTGAAGTAAGCGAATACTTGCCGTAAAACCGATTGAGATACTTAAGAATGGTGCATCCGGGAGGATGACTCGACTGCGCCTCGCCCTGCGGGCCGTTGCTAACGCAACGTTATCCTCCCTCGCCCTGGCTTGGTGAAACCCAAATATACCAGACGCGGGTCGCTGTCATTCCGGAGTAATATGGTGCATCCGGGAGGATTCGAACCTCCGACCGCTCGGTTCGTAGCCGAGTACTCTATCCAGCTGAGCTACGGATGCATTGATAATTCTTTGTACAACGTAGCGTTCGCTCGACACTACTGGTGTCCGAATATCGGACTGTTGCCATTTCCAAACTAATATGGTGCATCCGGGAGGATTCGAACCTCCGACCGCTCGGTTCGTAGCCGAGTACTCTATCCAGCTGAGCTACGGATGCAAATAAATGGCGGTGAGGGAGGGATTCGAACCCTCGATGCAGCTTTTGACCGCATACTCCCTTAGCAGGGGAGCGCCTTCAGCCTCTCGGCCACCTCACCAAACACTACCTGCGATTACCACGAAAACTTCTTATTGGTGCTCACCGGTACTGCGTGGCGCACATATTACTTTCCCGGACTTATAAGTCAAACAATTTTTCCCAACTTAGGTTTGTTTGCGCAATTCCCGCCCAAGACGAGCAGATTCACAACAAAAAGCGCATTTTATCAACAAAAAAACAGATGCTTATCTCATCGGTGAAAAAAGATAATCAAAGAGGATAAAGCGTGTTGATCAACATGCGGAAGGGAAAAACGCGGGAAATAACAATGGCGCCCCGTTTCTGCGAGACGCATTGTCAATCAATAGGATGTCGGTTGAGATTTCTCTGCCTGAATTCGCTGATAGATCTCTTCACGGTGGACAGAAACCTCTTTAGGAGCGTTAACGCCAATACGCACCTGATTGCCTTTTACCCCTAGTACGGTAACCGTTACCTCATCGCCAATCATGAGGGTTTCGCCAACTCGACGAGTCAAAATAAGCATTCTTTGCTCCTTGAAAGATTATAAAGAGTCGGGTCTCTCTGTCTCCCCGTCATTATCCATCATGTGCCGTGAAAACGTAAACCTAGATGGTAATGTTGACCTTCACCATCTCACTCATTGTTTGTCGCTACTTCCAGTTTAGTCGATATAAGTAGCTTGTGCCTTTGTTATCGCAACAAGACGCCAAGCCGATCCAACTTCCAACCTCTGAAGATGGCGTCTTGTGCATCTTGCTTGCCGGAAGCCTTTCCGGCAAGACAAAAGCGCCAGAACCAACGAAGTAATGGCGCTTTTGCTAGGATAACACTCTGATTTAAATATTTATAACTTATCAGTCACCCAAGATTCAATACTGGCTAACGCCGCGGGTAAAGCGGCAATATCGCTGCCGCCGGCCTGCGCCATATCAGGACGCCCACCGCCTTTTCCCCCGACCTGCTGAGCGACAAATCCGACCAACTCTCCGGCTTTTACGCGGTCGGTCAGGTCTTTCGTCACCCCGGAGATAAGGCTAACCTTACCCCCTTCCGTGGTCGCTAACACAATGATGGCCGACCCTAATTGGTTTTTCAGATCGTCCACCATGGTACGCAGCATTTTAGGCTCAACGTTGTCCAACCGGGTGACCAGCAGTTTCGCACCGTTAATATCCAGCGCCTTGCCTGAAAGAGAGGAACTTTCCTGCGCCGCCTGCTGTGCTTTCAGCTGTTGAAGCTCTTTTTCCAGCGTACGGGTACGTTCAAGTACAGAACGTACCTTATCGGCCAGATTATTGCTATCCCCTTTCAGCAGTTGCGCAACATCTTGCAAAACGTCGCTTTGACGGTGCAGCGCAGATAGCGCGCTTTCCCCCGTTACCGCTTCAATACGACGGATGCCGGCAGCCGTACCGGACTCGGATACGATCTGGAACAGACCGATATCCCCGGTACGGCCGGCGTGAGTACCACCGCACAGTTCGATAGAAAAATCACCCATGGTTAATACCCGGACATGATCTTCATATTTCTCGCCGAAAAGGGCCATCGCCCCTTTTTCTCTGGCATCGGACAGCGCCATAACTTCCGTTTCTACCGCCAGGTTACGACGAACCTGGGCGTTAACGATATCTTCAACCTGTCGAACCTGCTCGGGCTTCATCGCTTCAGAATGAGAAAAGTCGAAACGGAGGTAGCTATCGTTAACCAGCGACCCCTTCTGTGCGACGTGATCGCCCAGAACCTGCCGCAACGCGGCGTGTAACAGGTGCGTCGCCGAATGGTTAAGACGAATACGGTTACGACGCTCGCTATCGACAATCGCCTCTACGCTATCATTCACGCGCAGCACGCCTTGCGTCAGCTTACCGATATGGCCGATTGCCTGACCGTATTTCTGCGTATCCTGAACGGCAAAACTCAGGTTCACGCCTTTTAATTCGCCCTGATCGCCGACCTGACCGCCGGATTCACCATAGAATGGCGTTTCATTCAGAATAACGACTGCGTCTTCGCCCGCGGCAACCTGATCTACCGCGTTGCCATTATGATAGAGCGCAATAACTTTTGCCTGCTGGCGCGTTTGCTCGTAGCCGCAGAAAGGCGTTTTGGCATCCACGCGGACAAGATTATTGTAATCCACGCCAAACCCGCTGGCTTCGCGCGCGCGCTGGCGTTGCGCGTCCATTGCCCGGTCAAACCCTTCCTCATCCACTTTCAGGCCGCGCTCACGGCATACATCGGCCGTCAGATCGATCGGGAAACCATAGGTGTCATACAACCGAAAAGCGGTTTCGCCATCGAGCGTATCGCCTTGCAGATTTTTGATCTCTTCATCCAAAAGGGAAAGGCCGCGTTCCAGCGTACGGGCGAATTGCTCTTCTTCCGTTTTCAGCGCTTGCTCGACAATCGCCTGCTGGCTCTTCAGTTCGTCGGCCGCGGAGCCCATTACCTCAATCAGCGGCGCGACCAGCTTATAGAAGAAGGTGTCCGTCGCCCCCAGCATATTTCCATGGCGAATCGCCCGGCGGATGATACGGCGCAAAACGTAGCCACGGTTTTCATTTGAAGGCATTACGCCATCGGAAACCAGGAAAGCGCAAGAGCGGATATGGTCGGCAATCACGCGCAGCGACTTATTATTCAGGTCGCTAGTGCCCACCACTTTCGCTACGGCGGCAATCAACGTCTTGAATAAATCGATCTCGTAGTTCGAGTTCACATGCTGCAGCACCGCGGAAATGCGCTCCAAGCCCATTCCGGTATCCACCGAAGGCTTGGGCAGCGGCAGCATCGTTCCGTCGGCCTGACGGTTGAACTGCATAAACACCAGGTTCCAGATCTCGATATAGCGATCGCCATCTTCTTCCGGGCTTCCCGGCGGGCCGCCCGCTATGTGATCGCCATGGTCATAGAATATTTCAGAACAGGGACCGCAAGGGCCGGTGTCGCCCATTTGCCAGAAGTTATCTGAAGCATAAGGCGCCCCTTTATTATCTCCGATACGGATAATGCGCTCGTGGGGAACGCCAATTTCGTCGGCCCAGATGCCATACGCCTCATCATCCGTGGCGTATACCGTTACCCACAGTTTCTCTTTCGGCAGATTAAACCACTGCGGCCCGGTCAGCAGTTCCCATGCGTAATGGATAGCCTGCTGCTTGAAATAGTCGCCGAAGCTGAAATTACCCAGCATTTCAAAGAAAGTATGATGGCGTGCGGTATAGCCGACGTTTTCCAAATCGTTGTGCTTGCCGCCCGCGCGCACGCAGCGCTGTGACGTCGTCGCTCGCGAATAGCCACGCTTATCCAGCCCAAGAAACACGTCTTTAAACTGGTTCATACCCGCATTGGTGAACAACAAAGTCGGATCGTTATCCGGCACCAGAGAACTGCTGGGAACAATCTGGTGTCCTTTGCTATGGAAAAAATCGAGAAACGCTTGACGGATCTCAGCGGTGCTCTTGCTCATAATTGTCCTGGAATCAAGCTAAAAGAACAGATCGTGGGCAAGGTTAGTGCAGCATGCTGACGCTACCGTGCAACTCACGAACAAAAAAGTGGGAATAAGATAAATTTTCTTCGATGGGAAGTAAAATCCCGTATGCGTTCAATCTGAAAAATTCGCGTAAATGGATTGGATTTCTTCATGGGAAAAACCACGATACAGCAGATATCGCTGAAGTTTTGCTTTTTCTTTCCATTCAACGGGCAAAAGAGGCCCGAATTTTCGTTCCGCCGCGGATTTAGCCAATTCGTACCAATCGATATCACATTCGGCTAACGCAGCAGCAATAATCGCTTTGTCGATACCTTTCTGGCTTAATTCGGCCCTGATGCGCTGCATCCCGTACCCTTTAAGGCTACGGCCGCTAATATAGCGGCGAGCAAAGCGTTCATCGTCCAGCCAGCCATGCTCGGTGCAATAGGCGATGGCTGACTCGATCTCCTCAACGGAACGCGCGGCCATCTCCTCGGCATAGACATCGGCATCGGCATCGGCTTCCGCCGTGACCGTCTTGTGCTGATACGCCGCAAGTTTGCGGCGTATCTCAAGTTCACTATGGTCGCGTACGGAAAGCACATTCATCGCATAGCACAACGGTTTACTCATTCAGCAATCCAATGAACGGCGTTACGGCAAACATTAAAACTCCGTATTACCTTCGCCAGCGACGGCTTCATCATAAACATCGCCAGCGGCGGCTGGAGACAACTCATTGCCTTTATGCAACAGCATGTCGCGCAGTTTCTTGTCCAGCTCAGCGGCAATAGCGGGATTTTCTTTCAGGAAATTACCGGCATTGGCTTTACCCTGCCCTATTTTTTCACCGTTGTAGCTGTACCAGGCGCCGGCTTTTTCAATCAGCTTATGCTTAACGCCCAGGTCGACCAGCTCACCGTGAATGTTGATCCCCTCACCGTACAAGATCTGGAATTCGGCCTGCTTGAAAGGCGCCGCCACTTTATTTTTCACCACCTTGACGCGGGTTTCGCTGCCGACCACTTCATCGCCTTCCTTGATAGAGCCGATGCGGCGGATATCCAGACGCACGGAGGCATAAAATTTCAGCGCATTACCGCCGGTGGTGGTTTCAGGGTTACCGAACATCACCCCGATCTTCATACGAATCTGGTTAATGAAAATCAGCAGCGTATTCGCCTGTTTCAGGTTGCCCGCCAGTTTACGCATCGCCTGGCTCATCATTCGAGCGGCCAGCCCCATATGCGAATCACCGATTTCACCTTCGATTTCAGCTTTAGGGGTCAACGCCGCGACGGAGTCGACAATAATGACATCAACTGCGCCGGAGCGCGTCAGGGCATCACAGATTTCCAACGCCTGCTCGCCGGTATCCGGCTGGGAACACAGCAAGTTGTCGATGTCTACGCCAAGTTTCTTGGCATAAATCGGGTCCAGCGCATGTTCCGCGTCAATAAAGGCACAGGTCTTGCCCTCACGCTGAGCGGAGGCAATCACCTGCAACGTCAGGGTCGTTTTACCTGAGGATTCAGGACCGTAAATCTCAACGATACGTCCCATCGGCAAGCCGCCGGCGCCCAATGCAATATCAAGAGACAGGGAGCCGGTAGAAATCGTTTCAACATCCATTGAGCGATCTTCGCCCAAACGCATGATAGAACCTTTACCAAATTGCTTTTCGATCTGACCCAATGCTGCTGCCAGTGCCTTTTGCTTGTTCTCATCAATCGCCATTTCTGCTCCTGTCATGCGGCGTAAAGCGTTCTCTACGCGGCCACTTAATCACGGATTACCGAATAATTACTGATATTATACTGTATACACATACAGCATCAAGATTATTTTTGCAGAAACTCGTCGAGCATCGTTTGCAGCGCAAAATGGACCGACTGTAAACGTACCGCGTTTCTGTCACCGCTGAATAACGCTTTGCGGGTAAAGGCGTGCCCCTGCTTATCGGTAAAGCCAAACCACACCGTGCCCACCGGTTTTTCATCAGACCCGCCGTCCGGCCCGGCAATGCCGCTAACAGAGACGGCAAAATCCGCGCCGGCCGCCATTAGCGCCCCGGCCGCCATTTCCTGCACCACCTCGGAACTCACCGCGCCATAACTCGATAACGTCTTTTCATTGACCTTGACCAAGTCCTGCTTGGCCTGATTGCTGTAAGTAACAAAACCATAATCAAACCAGCCGGAACTGCCGGCGATATCGGTGATTATTTTAGCCAGCCACCCTCCGGTGCAGGACTCTGCGCAGGTCATTTTTGCGCCGCGGGCCTTAAGCCGATCGCCCACCAGACCGCTTAACCGTAAAATGTCTGTTTCCGCCATTGCCGTATCATCTTAATCAGGAGTTAATAAATCAGGGTAGCACTTTTCCTCGAAAAAGACGCTGGACCACTCTATATGCGAAGCGCCATGCAAGGAAGAAGGTTATGTTACATCCCCATAGGCGAGGCAGGTTCTTCTTCCCGCTTTGCTTCATGGTCAATATCAGTCAAAATGACCCCAAAGAGGCCCTTTCGGGCTAAAAATCCATTAGGGAGACTCTTGATGCGACCTTCTTTTCTAAAAAACATCGGTATTATAAGCAATAGTGATTCAGATGAAATCCGCAGCAGCATCATCATTGACCGTCCGGCTGAAACCTTGTTTGCGCTGTGGCGTAAACCAGAAACGCTGCCGGTTTTAATGAATCATTTCGCTACCATCGACATACTTAACCATACCGATTCACGATGGCGCGTTAACACCCCTTTCGGCGCTCTGATTGAATGGCAGGCAAGAATTGTTGATGAAGAACCCGGGAAATATATCTACTGGCGTTCTCTGCCAGGCGCGCGCATTCCCAATGAAGGGCGATTATCGTTCAAACCGGCCCCGTCAGACGCCGGAACGGAAGTCACTTTGATGATTCGCTTCGATCCGCCGGGCGGATTGCTGGGAAAAAAAATCAGCCAGATGTTCGACATTTTATCCAAGGATATGTTGACGAAAACGCTCTCTCGTTTCAAAAAACTGGCGGAAAGCGACGGTGCCCCCAAAAAAGAAAACGACCACCAGTAATATATTGTCAGGCCGTTACTTACCCTACGAAAAAACAACCAACCGGAGATTAAATGCTGGAGTTGATTCAAACCATCGGAGTTGGCTTAGTACTGATTTTACCGCTCGCCAATCCCCTGACAACGGTGGCGCTGTTTTTGGGGCTGGCGGGAAATATGAGTTACCGCGAACGGAACCGGCAGATATTTCAGGCATCGCTATACGTTTTCCTCATCCTGACCGGCGCATTTTATAGCGGGCAACTCGTCATGAATACCTTTGGTATTTCCATTCCCGGGTTGCGTATTGCCGGCGGGCTGATTGTGGCTTTTATTGGTTTTCGTATGCTGTTTCCGGTGCAGAAACCGGAGCACGCGCCGGAAGTGACAAGTAAAGCCGATGAAATCCATAACAGCGAATCCTCCAGCGTGGTCAATATCGCCTTCGTGCCATTGGCAATGCCCAGTACCGCAGGGCCGGGAACCATTGCGCTTATTATCAGTTCCGCATCGCAAATAAAAAGCGGTTTGGATATTACGCCGTGGGTGCTTACGGTCGCTCCGGTCCTGACGTTTATAATTGTCAGCCTTATTCTGTGGCTCAGCCTGAAAAGTTCAGGATTTATTATGCGGCTGGTTGGGAAAAGCGGCATTGAGGCCATTTCCCGCCTTATGGGCTTTCTGCTGGTATGTATGGGCGTTCAGTTCGTCATCAACGGCACATTAGAGATTATCGCCACCCTTCATTAAGTGGGGCGATGCCATTACGCCGCCCGCCGCGGCGGCAAAAGCCCCCCCTGGAAGTAAACGTCACTTTTCCGCCGTATGTTTTAGCCGGTACTCCCTGATAAAACCCTGCGGCCGGTAGATCAGCATGACGATAAGGCCCAGCCCGATAAGCATCAGGCGCAGCGAGGCCAGTTGGCTTGGCGTAAGCCAGGAGACGTAATCATTGAGAAAACGCGTGCCTTCCAGCAGCAAAATGACGGTGGCCGAACTCAGCAGGACGCCGACATTGCTGCCGCGCCCGCCGACGATCACCGCCATAAAGGCATAGGCGGTGATCGCCGGGCCAAACTGGGTGGGATCGATATATTGATAATAAAAAGCGTGAAAACAGCCGGCGACGCCGATAGCGCCGCCTCCCAGGGCGAACAAACGTAACCGGAAGGACAGCACGCTCTTGCCCAGCGTTGCGACCACCAGCGGATCGTCGCGCAGCGCCCGGGCGGTCCGGCCGAGCGGAGCCCGCGCCACGCCTTCATACAGCAAAAATATCGCCGCCAGCGCCCCCAGGACCACCAGCAAAAAAGCGCCGTCTCCGCCAATCGGGCGCGGTATGCCGGATATCCCCAGACTTCCCCGGGTAAGCCACTCTTCATGGACGATCGCCAACTTGAGACTTTCGGCAAAGCCGAGCGTGACTATCGCCAGGTAGTCATCCGACAGGCGAAGCGAGATAAGGCTCACCAGCGCGCTGGCCAGGGCGGCGATCAGCACCGCCGCCAGCATGGCAAGCCAGGGGTCCCAATGCCACTGCACGGTTAATTGCCCGCAGAGATAAGCGGCCAGCATATAAAAACCAAACAGCCCGAAGTTGACCAGGCCGGATAATCCCCATTGCATATTGAGCGCCAGGCCGACAATGGCGGAGATCGCCACCAGCACCAGAATAGAAAACAGATAAGCAGTCATTTTTTCACCCACTGAGCGCCTAACAGGCCGGACGGTTTTAGCATCAGCAACAGGCTGAGCACCAGAAAAGCCACCAGGGTACGGTAGTGAGGCGGCAATATTATCGTCGACAGTTCGCTCAGCATCCCCATAATCAGCGCGCCCGCAATGGCCCCCAGCGGATTACTCAAGCCGCCCAGAATGGCGGCGGCAAAGACCGGCAGCACATAGTTCCACCCCATCAGGGGATCCAGCGTCGAATCCAATCCGATAAGCATGCCGGCGATGGCCGACAGCGCGCCGGATAAAATCCAGGTCATCGACACCACCCGCTGATGGGATATACCGCGCGTCGCCGCCAGATCCGGGTTATCGGCCACCGCCCGCATGGCGCGGCCCAGCCGCGTATAATGGAAGATCAGGCCTATCAGCGCCAGACAGCCGAAACTGACGCCGGCGGTCAACAGCTGCTCATGATTTATACGCAGGCCGCCCCACAGCAAGGGGCGGGCAACCTCGACCGCGTAGCCGACCGGGGTGCCGCCGGCGAAAAAGCGCACCAGATTTTCCAGAATCAATGCCACGCCCATCGACGCCACCAGCAGCGTAATGCTGGATCGTCCGAGCAGGCGGCGGTAGACCAGCAGGTCGATCGCCGCCGCCAACAGCGCCGCCAGCACGGTGCCGAGCAGGCAGGCAAGCGGCAGGCTGAGACCTAACAACGTATTGCACCAATAAATCAGATAGGCGCCGGCGGTGACCATGGCTCCGATGGCAAAATTGGCGAAGCGCAGCACGCTGAAGGTCAAGGAGAGAGCCAATGCGGGCAAGGCAACCAATACGCCGGTCACCGCCCCGTTAAATAACAGTTGCATCATTGCGCGTGGCCCAAAAAAAGAGCGTGTAAGTGTGCGTTTTGCGCCAGCTCGGCCGCCGGCGCCAGCAGTCTTACCTGTCCGGCGACCAGCACCAGGCCGGTATCCGCCACGGAAAGGCCGAGTTTGACATTCTGTTCAATCATCAGCAGCGTAATACCGGTGCGGCGTATTCGGGCGATACTCTCGAACAATAGCCCGGCATTGCGCGGCGACAACCCGGCCGAGGGCTCATCAAGCACCAGAAGCGACGGCTCCAGCATCAGGGCCGACGCCATCGCCACCATTTGCCGCTGTCCGCCGCTCAGCAAGCCGGAAGTTTTACCCAGATGAGGGAGCAGCTCGGGAAAAAGATCCAACGCTTTTTCCATTCTGGCCCGCAGGGTTTTGGCGGATTGTTTGTGGCGCGCGAACTCGCCGCTGGTGCGCAAATTGTCGCTGATGTTCATATTGGGAAAGATATTTTTTTCTTGCGGAACATAGGCCAGACCCAGCCGGGCGCGCTGCGGCGCCCGGCTGGCGGTAATGTCGCGGCCGTCCAGTTCAATTCGGCCGCCGGAGACCGCCAGCAGCCCCACCAGCGTTTTCAGCAAGGTGGACTTGCCGGAACCATTCGGTCCGATGATGGTTAGCGCCCCTCCCGCCGGGACGTCGAGATCGATGCCATGGAGAATATTTTTCCCATGATAACCGGCATACAGCCGTTCGACTTTTAATGCGGTTGCCATGGCTACATCCCCAGATATGCCTGCTGCACGCGGCGATCGGCGGCGATCGTCTCAAAGCTGCCCTGAGTCAGCACCCGCCCTTCGGCCAATACGTAAACCGTATCGCACAGCGCCGCCATCAACGCCATATTGTGCTCGACCACGGCAAAGGTTTTGCCCTGCGCGCGCAGCGCGAGGATGAAAGCGACCAGCTCATCGATCGTTGCCGGATTCACGCCGGCGGCCGGTTCATCCAGCAGGATCACCGCGGGATCGCTCATCAGCGCCCGGCATAGCTCCAGCAGTTTTTTTTGTCCTCCGGACAGACTGCCGGCCGGCTCATTGCGCAGCGCGCGCAAATGAACGCGCTCCAATAACGCCAGGGCCTTGTCGATCGCCGCCTGTTCCGCACGCCTTGCGTCTTTCGGGGTCAGGAAGATGCGCCATAGGGCATCGCCCGGCTGGCGCGGGACGGCCAGCAATAAATTCTCCAGCAGCGTAAGGCTATCAAGCTCGCGGGAAAGCTGGAATGTACGGCTAATACCCAGCGCGGCGCGCCGGTGTATCGCCAACCGGGTGATATCTCGCTCGCCCCAACACACCTGACCGGCGTCCGGCGCCAGGGCGCCGGCCAAAATATTAAACAACGTGGTTTTACCCGCGCCGTTTGGGCCGACAATCCCGGTGATCCGGCCCGGCTCCACCACCAGCGAGGTTTGTTGCAGCGCCGCCACCCCGCCAAAGGCGTGGGAAACATTGCGGGCGGTGAGCCCGTAAGCGGCGGGCACGCTTTGCGACGCCGGCATCATTTCAAAAAATCCACCTGCTGGTTAACCCCATCGCGAATAATGAAATGACCGTATAAGCGGTTGAGCTGGTCGCCGCTGGGGGTAAAGGTAAACTGGGAGCCCGCTCCGCTATAGGCGATGTTTTTACCGGCGCGCAGCGCGTTAAGTCCCGCAACCGGGCTTTCGACTTTCACGCCCGGACCGTTGACGACGTCCGGGATCGAGCGGGCAAATACCCGCGGCTCCGCGCTGCCGGATTTTTCAATCGCCAGGGCCAGAACCGAGATTTCATCCCATACGTTAGACGGAAAAATCGCCAGAGTATTGGGGGAGATACCCGCCTTTTCGGCAAAAATATGATAGGCGGCGGAATCTTGCGGCGGAATGGATTGGATATGGTGAATCCCCTCCGCTACCGCTTTGCCGACGTTTTTGACAAAGGCGCCTTCGGCGTCCGCCGCCGAAGAATTGGCGTAGAGGGTACTGTTAAAGCCGCTGCGGTATATTTCCCGCGCAATGGCGGATAAGTCCGGCAGATAGCTGGGGACAAAAACGGCGTCCGGTTTTTGGGCAAAGGCTTTCTCCACTTCCGCCCGATAGGAGGGCTGGCCGGGATTGTAATAGACGGTATCCAGAACGCGCCCGCCGGCGGCGGTAAACTCCTGGATAAAAGGATCGACCATGCTCAGGGTAAACGGGGTATGCAGCACCAGCAGGGATGCGGTATGCGCCCCGTCCTTAACGGCGGCGCGGGCGAACGCCTTGCCCCAATCCCGGCCGGTGGCCTGGAAGCGCCACACCAGCCCCTGATTATCCCCCTGGGTGATCTCATCACCGGAGCCGGTGACCAGCAGCGGGATGCCTTTCTCAATGGTCAGTGGTTTCACGGCCATGGCCACGGCGCTGCTCCATAGCCCCACGATGGCGGAAACGCGGGAGACGTCGATTAATTTTCGCGCCGCCGCGACGCCCGCCGTGGGGTTGCTTTCATCGTCGGCGACGATAATTTCGATTTTGCGTCCGTTCAGCACGCCGCCCGCGTCCTGATTAATAAATTCGGCGGCTTGCGCGGCGGCGGCGGCCATGCCGGCGCCATAGGCGCCACCGCCTCCGCTCAACGGCACCAATACGCCGATACGAATCGGTTCCGCCGCCTGCGCCCCGGCCATGTGGAAGAACGCCAGTACGGCCGCAAGGGATAGCGCGAAACGCCGGATAAAACCGAACAGCTTATGATCAGCCAAGGTGAATAAAAACGTCATGAACCACTCCTGCTATAAATGCCTAACACTCTGGCGATACGAACTCAGCCAATCTGTAATGCCTGATTAAAGCGATTGAAAAACCCGCACAGCGCAATACGCAAGGTGAGCTCGACGATTTGCGATTCGCTGAACTGCGCCCGCAGGCGATCGAACAATGCGTCGCGGATACGCTGAGGCGACTGGGTTACCGCAATGGCGTATTCAACCACCAGTTTATCCACCTCGCTCAGTTCAGGATGTTGGGCGTAATCCAGCAGTTCGCGCGCCCCCTGCGTCGATATGCCTTCCACCGCCAGACGGGGAGCATGGTTATCCACGCAATAGGTACATTCATTGATCAGCGAAACCACCACGATGCTCAGCTCGATATAACGTTGCGCAATGCCGCCGCGCGCCTTGAGCTCCAGCAGTAAGCCGAACAGATGCTCCGCCGCCGGCGGCACATGCGACATCACCGAAAACTGATCGACGAATACTGCGCCATTTTGGGTATAACGCCGGAACAGCTCCCCCAGCGGCCCGTCAAACGTGCGGGGATCCGGTTCGGAAATACGGGGCATGATTTCTCCTGAATAAATGGGGATTAGCGAGGATTGGCTTTATCGCCGCGATAGCGGCTGCCGTCATGGGTTGGCGGCAGATAAGGGCCGTCGGCGAACAGTTTCTCCCGCAGCGTTCCCGGCGCATAGGCCGTTTTATAAGCCCCCCGCCGCTGAAGTTCGGGGATCAACAGCCTGACGATGTCTTCAAAAGTTCTGGGCGATTCCACGTAGGCGAGGTTAAAACCGTCGATACCGGTATCCGCCACCCAGGACTGCAACTCATTGGCGACGTGGACGGCGTCGCCCACCACTACCGGCCCGCGTCCTCCCACCGAAACGAACTCCACCGCGTCGCGCACCGTCCAGATGCGGTTGGGGTCCAGAATGCTAAAGGACGCCAGCGCTGATTGCCCGGCATCGGTATCGACATAGGCCAGCGTATCGTCAGGGTGATAACGCGAAAGATCGATACCGGTCCAGCCGGCCAGCAGCGTGCGGGCGCCGTCATAGCTCGCCCGCGCCAGGTAGTGTTGGAAACGCGCATTTGCCAGCGCCATGCTATCGTCGACGATAACGGTAAACATGGCGAAAATACGCACGGAATCGGCGGGACGGCCCGCCTTGAGCAGATCAGCGCGGAGCGCATCCACGGTACGGTGCAGCCCATCCCGCGTCGGCGCGCCGACAAAAATGCACTCCGCGTGCTGCGCCGCGAACCGGGTACCGCGTACGGAGCCGCCAGCCTGGAACAGGACCGGCGTACGCTGCGGCGAGGGTTCGCACTGATAAATCCCGTTCGATTGAAAATAGGGCCCCTGATGCTCGACGCGCCGTATTTTATCGGGATCCGCGTAGACGCCCCGCTCCAGATCGCGTAGCACCGCCCCCTCTTGCCAGCTGCCTTCCCACAGCTTATAGCAAAGGCTCAGGTAGTCATCGGCGCGATCGTAGCGCTGGTCATGGGATAACGGCTGAGAAAGTCCCAGGCTTGCCGCGCCGCTGGAAAGATAAGAGGTGACGATATTCCAGGCTACCCGCCCTCCGGTCAGATGGTCGAGGGTGGAAAACCGGCGGGCGAGCAAATAGGGAGGCTCATAGGTCACCGAGGCGGTGACGCCGAAACCGAGATGTTGCGTAGCCTGCGACATCAGCGGGACCAGAGGGAAAGGATCATTCATCGGCACCTGCGCCGCATGGCGTAGCGCGCTGTCTGCCGAATCGCCATCAACGTCGTAAATACCCAGCACATCCCCCAGAAACAGACCGTCAAATAACCCGTCTTCAAGTAACCTGGCCAGACCGATCCAATACTGTGGCTGCAGATAACGGAGGGAGTTATCCTGTGGTGAAGTCCACTGTCCCGGCGCCAAATGTCCGATGCAATTCATCATGAACGCATTAAAACGTATCTCTTTGGTCATTAGCCATTTCCACCGTGGTAAGGCCTCTCGGAAATACTAATATCCCATCCGACCTTACCGCTTAACCTGCTTGTTATTATTTATTAAGGCATCGGCCCGCCAGTGAGCAAAACACATATTTTTTCTAATGAAAGTTAAAAAATGACGAAAGGGGCAATGCAGATTTCATTTATCGCCTGGAGCGTTCGATCAAACAACTACGCACTTTATAAAACAGCAGGATAATATTTTCAGCCTGAATGAGACTATTAGCACATATATAAGATATAAGAACGAAAATAATCGAAGTGGCTGATATAGCAGTTCTATCCGATGAAACGCTACTGGAGAATATTCTATGCCACATTTATTAGCATCCTGAAATAGCGAGAAAACAGAACAAGCATTTTTGTAACCAATACTTTTTAACCACCATATAACGCATCATGGTCAAAAGTATTGGGCCACACGCTATCCTTTTTATAAAACATAAAATCCGCCGCCAAATCATCAAGCTCTTGCTGGCTTAATTGCTGGCCAATCAGCGCAGACTTGAAAATCCTGATGCTCATTCCGTGAACTCGGTCAGATCCTTGTCAGAGGCGTTTTGCAGCAGTTTCTGCCCGCTATCCGCAATATCACTTAAACGTTCAGCCATTGGCCTGAAACGCGCGGCGGTATGAACCCTGCCCTGCTTCTCTTCTAACAGATCGATCAGCTCTTCAAACACCTTAGCACTGACCATGTAACCAGCGGGCCGGTTGTTAGACAGGACAGCAACGGGTTCATCAATAAAATACTTCGCCGGATTTTTTCTTAACTCGGTGATGTTGATAGATTTTTCTGCGAGGATGCGTTCCATAAGCCACCTATTGTATATTCTAACAACCATTTTTATATACATCAGAATATACATCATTTCTTATGTTCATAAAACAGACAATAGTGATTCCATATGATGCTGGTAAAAGTCAGATGAGCCACCAAGAACGCAACCCTGTGCGGGCGGCTTACATCCACAAGGCAGAACATCTGAATGAGTGCAGACTGATGCTACAAGCTACAAAAGTGGGCTGATATTCAAGGGGGTTAAAGGGTGTTTAAGTAGACGTTGGCAGACGTAGAAATAGTATGAATGGTGCCGATAATAGGAGTCGAACCTACGACCTTCGCATTACGAATGCGCTGCTCTACCAACTGAGCTATATCGGCGTTGGGATCGTCACAGCGAAGCTATGGCGAAACTACGGGGTGACAAACTAGTGAAAATATCAGGTCAAGTCAAGCGATTGGCGGTCGTCTGCTGGTTTTATAATCGTCCCGCTAAGGATAAGGATTCTCTGATAATTTTCCAAACTAATAACAGAGAATCCTATAACTTTACGGATTAAAAAACGCCATCAGAGGCGGACCAGATCGTCGCCGTAGCCGATCCACTTGTAGGTGGTCAGCGCTTCCAGTCCCATCGGGCCGCGCGCATGCAGTTTTTGCGTACTCACCGCCACTTCCGCGCCCAGGCCGAACTGCCCGCCGTCGGTAAAGCGGGTGCTGGCGTTGACGTAGACCGCCGATGAATCCACTTCGCGCACAAAACGCTCCGCGTTGCTCAACGAGCGGGTGAGAATGGCGTCCGAATGCTGCGTGCCGTGCTGGCGGATGTGCGCCACGGCTTCATCCAGGCCGTCTACCAGCGTGACGTTGAGGTCGTTGGAAAGCCATTCGTCATCATAGTCGGCCGCTTCCACCGCCACCACTTTCGCCGGGCCATCCGTCAGGAAGGGCATGGCGGACGGGCTGGCGTGCAAGGTTACGCCCGCGGCGGCCATTTTTTGGCTGAGCGCAGGCAGGAAGCGAGCCGCAATGCCTTGATTAACCAGCAGCGTTTCCAGGCTGTTGCAGGTGCTGGGACGCTGGACCTTGGCGCTTTCAATCACCGTCAGGGCTTTGTCGAAATCGATACTTTCGTCCGCATACATATGACACACCCCGACCCCGCCGGTAATGACCGGTATGGTCGACTGTTCGCGGCACAGTTTGTGCAGACCCGCGCCGCCGCGAGGGATCAGCATGTCGATATAGCGATCCAGCTTCAGTAACTGGTTCACCAACTCACGATCGGGGCTTTCAATCGCCTGAACCGCTGACTCGGGCAAACCGCATTGCGCCAGCGCCTGCTGGATCACCTTTACCGTTGCGGCATTGGTGCGATAGGTTTCCTTGCCGCCGCGCAGAATAACCGCATTACCGGTTTTCAGGCACAGAGAAGCCACGTCAATGGTGACGTTGGGACGCGCTTCATAAATCACGCCGATAACGCCGAGCGGCACGCGGCGGCGCTCCAGCCGCAGGCCGCTGTCGAGCATACGGCCGTCGATCACCTCCCCTACCGGGTCGGTCAGGCGGCATACCTGGCGAACGTCGTTGGCTATCGCCGTCAGCCGCGCCGGCGTCAGCAGCAGCCTGTCAAGCAGCGCTTCGCTCATGCCGTTCTGCCGCGCCTGAGCCACGTCCTGCTCATTGGCGGCCAGGATCGTCGAACTTGCCGATTCCAGCAGGTCGGCGATGGCCGCCAACGCGCGGTCTTTCTCGGCCGTACTCAGCACCGCCAGCTGATACGAGGCCGCCTTTGCCGCTTTGCCCATTTGTTCAAGCATCGCGCACTCCTTAATTAATTATCATGTCGTCCCGGTGCACTGCCACCGGGCCGTATTCGTAACCGAGGATGTCGGCTATCTGCTGGGAGTGGTGCCCGGCAATCATACGCAGCGCGTCGCTGTTATAGCGGCTGACGGCATGCGCCAGATCGCGGCCGGTCAGGCTACGGATACGCACGACCTCGCCGCGGGAGAAATTCCCCGTCACGTCGCGGATCCCTTTGGGCAATAACGAGCTGCCGCGTTCCAGGATCGCCGCTAGCGCGCCGTCATCCACCGTGATTTCACCGGCCGGGGGAGCGCCGAAGATCCAGCGCTTACGATTTTCCAACGGGGTTTCCAGCGCGTGGAAGCGCGTGCCGACGGACACGTCCGCTATCACATCGCCGATAACGCCGGGCTTGCCGCCCGCGGCGATCACCACATCAATGCCCGCACGGCAGGCGACATCGGCCGCCTGCAGTTTCGTCAGCATGCCGCCCGTGCCCAAACCGGATACGCTGTCGCCGGCAATGTTACGCAACGCATCGTTAATGCCGGTGACTTCACGAATCAGCTCCGCATCCGGATTTTTCCGCGGATCGGCGGTGAACAAACCCGCCTGATCGGTCAGCAGCAGCAGTTTGTCCGCATCCGCCAATATGGCCGCCAGCGCGGAAAGGTTATCATTGTCGCCGACTTTGATCTCCAGCGTCGCCACCGCGTCATTTTCATTAATGACCGGAACGATGTGGTTATCCAGCAGCGCCCGCATGGTGTCGCGCGCATTGAGAAAACGCTCGCGATCTTCCAGATCGGCGCGCGTCAGCAGCATCTGCCCGATATGGATACCATAGATGGAGAACAACTGTTCCCACAGTTGAATCAGGCGGCTTTGCCCCACCGCCGCCAGCAGCTGCTTGGTGGCAATCGTTGGCGGAAGTTCCGGGTAGCCCAAATGTTCACGACCGGCGGCAATCGCCCCGGAGGTGACAATAACAATCCGGTGCCCTGCCGCATGCTGCTGCGCGCACTGGCGCACCAGCTCAACAATATGGGCCCGGTTAAGGCGACGCGAACCGCCGGTCAGCACGCTGGTGCCAAGTTTCACAACCAAAGTCTGGCTGCCGCTCATAGTTTTTCTGCCGTTGAAAGTCATAAAAAGAAACAAATAAGGAAAATGTTGTAACAGGACGGGCGCGTTATGCCAACAGGCGCAACGCGAAAATCCGCGAATAAATCGGGAATCAGGCAGGGAACATCACGGTCGGGCGGTTAATGTACAGACCGGGTCCAGCGATTGCAGGAGTTTTTCCAGACGAACGTGGAAGGCTTCTTTGGTGCTTTTCAGCTTATCCAGCACGTCCTTATCTTTGATTTTCTCTTCACGCCAGTTGCCGCTTTTGTCAAATAAACCAAAATGGTAATCATAGGTAAAGGTCTGTTCCTGCGCTTCCAGCTTTAGCCACCATCCCCAGAACTCACGGCTTTCCGGCGCGGGTTTGACGTTGACGCACACCGCCAGGCAATCAAAGAAAAAATGGTCGTGCTCGCACTGCGCTTCACGCAGATAGGGCCCCAGCGAAGCAAAGTTTTTCATCAGTCTGCTTTTCGGGTGTCCACTTGGTAACATCATTCGGCAATCTCCTCGGTTTGAACATTCTTTTTAGCAGAGAATGACAATTTATCAATCAACTAGGCCAACTTATGCTCTAACCAATGGCTGATTTGCTGTAACGCCTGGTGGAAATTCTGGTAGACCGGTGAAAAGTTCACCGCCAGCAATTTCCCCTGCTGCGATGAATTGGCGATCAGGGATGCTTCCTCTTTCGGGCTCAGCGGGTCGTTCTCCCAGTATCCGGCCAGCATCGGGGTTGGGCAGCGCCGCCCCAGCAATCCCTGGGTTTTAAGAGAATAGCGGCCTAATTCCGTTTTCAGCGCCGCATCGGTAGAAAACGGCATGCCCAGCCGGCTCGCCAGCACGTCCATAAACATATCCGGCACCCGTTGCTGCCGTTTCGCATCATGCAGCAGGTGATGCACTATCGGGCCGAGGCAGGCGACGCCGCGCAGGCGCTGCGCTTCCAGATAAGCCAGGCGTACGGCGATGTTGGCCCCGAAACGAAAACCAAACGCCCCAACGCGGCAGTGATCCACCCACGGCACATCAGGCAATGCCCGCAGCACCTGCTGATGCAGGAAACTGGAATCCTGATTCAGTTTCCAGCGCGAGGAGAAACCGACCGACGGAATATCAATGGTCAGCATGGCCATTCCGGCCGGCGCCAGGTAATCATGGAACAGGCGATAGTAGTCGCTTTGCAGCATCTCCAGACCGCCGCACATCAATATGGTCGGGAACGGGGCTTTCCCCTTCTGGGGCAGGTGCAGAAATCCGGTCAGCGAACCGCCGCCCTCAATCTGGAAAGTCAGCGCCTTTAGCTCATAGGGAAGATATTTCGCCGCTTCCTCGTAGGCCCGGTTGGCCAGGGTCTGCGCCTGTTCCGCCAGCTCATCGCCCTTGATATGGGGATAGGCGGCAATGCTGTACAGATTCGCGGCATTCAGCCAATACTGACCGCTCTGCTCGCCGTCGCTACCGTCAATCGCCCGCTGCTGCCAGTCTGCCCCCTGCTTGCACCACTCATATATCCAGTTGCCGCTGCGATAGCCGATAACCGTGTCCAGTAAGTGCTCACTGCTTCTTTCCGCCTGGCTGACGGCGATACGCGCCAGCACGTCTTCAATATCCCACGGATGAACGCCGCGCCAGATCCACAGCAGCCGGTTAAGCATGCGATACCAGTGGCCGGTATCTTCCCCCTCCAGGGCGGAGTGCGTTCCCGCCCCGCCCTGAGCGTGACGGGGACGCTTGACCAGCGTCGAGGTTTCAGGGTGCTTGAAAGAGGGTTTGAACAGGGTTTCCGACAGGTTAGCTTGCGCCACAGCACTCTCCGTTAATCTACGCCGCCGTCAGCGGACAACCGAACCGGGTACCAGTGTAACCAACTCATCATGGTGAAGACAAACGGCGCAGCACGGAAAACACCTTATCAGATCATCTCCGCCGCAAATAAGGCGATCCAGAGGAGATTATGGGCGACACACGCAACAATGCCCGGCATAAACCGGGCATTGGCGCAGGTAAACCAGCGGCGATCAGCGGCCGGCCAGCGGCGGTACGAATACCACGCTCATATCCCACGGCTGTTCGATCCAGGTATCCTGCGGGATGTCGACAATATAGTCGTCAACCAGCGGCTTACCGGCGGGTTTGGCGAAAATAGTGACGAAATGGGCTTTGGGATACATATCGCGGATGGCCTTCGCGGTGCCGCCGGTATCCACCAGATCGTCCACGACGATAAAACCTTCGCCGTCACCCTCGGCGCGCTTGATCACTCGCATTTCGCGCTGGTTATCGTGGTCATAGCTGGAGATGCAAACCGTATCCACATGACGAATACCCAGCTCGCGCGCCAGCAACGCTCCGGGAACCAATCCGCCGCGGCTGACGGCAATGATGCCTTTCCATTGTTCGGCAGGCAGTAAGCGCTGTGCCAGTTTGCGGGCCTGAATTTGCAACATGTCCCAGGTTACGACGTACTTTTCGCTCATAAAATATATCCCAGCCGAATAGAAGTGGCTTACGTTGAGTCTGAGGGGGAAAAAGGTTGCGCGGGATTATAGATATCCAACGACATAAAAACCAGCGTTATAACGACCTTTCCGCCGTTGCCATGCAGTCTAAACAAAAATTTGGTGATAACTAAGCACAAAAAGAGATTGGACGCTAACGGCGGAAAAATATATTAAACAAGGCAAGAGAAATCAGCCGGAGACGACCATGACCGAACTCTACGTTCTGGTGCAAGAACAGCTCACCGTGATAAGCACGATTCTAATCATTGGACTGGCGGCGCTATTTTGTGCGGAATTAAAATCCAACTTCCAGCAACTGTGGAAAAAACCTGAGGCGCTACCGGGGAGAATCGTGCATCGATGCTATCTTCCCGCCCAGCGCACCCTCACGCTGATTGATAACTTTTATGGCTACGTTCCGGTACATGCGCTGGAAAGCGAACGTTTTATTCTCGACGTCGAGGCCGGCGGGCAGCGCTATCAGGTTGAAGCGGACGAGGAGACATACCGGACACTGTTTGTCGGCGACAGCGTGGTGATCTACGCCAATCGCGACGATATCACCATCGCCCCGTCCTCCGCGCAAACCCTGTAGCATTCATCTTTCAGAACGGGGCGACCCGCGCCCCGCTTTCTCCAGCATCCCGCTTATTCGATATCGGCCAACTGGGTGGTGCGTTTTACCGCCGCCAATACGCTACGCTGCAAGCCCGCGGCAAAATCACTGTTGTTGAGCTCATACAAACCGTGCATTCCCACGCCGGCGGGAGAATTGTTGATATCCAGCAGCTGGCGCGGATGCAGTTGCGTCAGCTTGAGCATTTCCACCGCGCCAATCAGGTTTTCCAGTACCAGACGAGTGGCCAGCGTGCGCGGCAACCCGGCCAGCACCCCTGCGTCGGTCAATGACTCGATAAAATAGTAGATATAATTCGGCCCCGCGACGCCAAAACCGGTGAATATATCGATCAGCTTCTCTTCCAGATACGTCACCTTGCCGAAGCTGGAGAGAAAATCATCGACGTCATCGGCACGGACATGGCTATTCAGCGCCACGCCGCTGTAGCCATATCCGGTATCCGTCAAGGTATTGGGGATCACCCGGGCAATGGGGCGCGTATTCCCCAGCAGCGACTCCAGGCGATTAATCTTCACCCCGGCGACAATGGAAATGACGATGCTTTCCGGCGCCGCATGCTGCCGGATACGGCCGGCGACCGAAGCAATATCATCCTGAGGACGCACCCCGATAACAATCAGCCTGGCCTGCGCCAGCGCGGCATCGGGCGAGCCGGCCGATGCCGGCAGCTGATATTTTTCCTGCAGCAGGCTGATGCGCTCGGGATCGATATCGTCGATGCTGATCTGCTCGGCAAGCAATGTCTTACTTGCCAGGGCGGCGCGGATAATGGCCTCGGCCATCTGCCCCGCGCCAATAAAATGTACCTTTGCCATCACGGCCTCTCTTAATTGATAGTTTTTGATAAGGGATATGTTATCGATCGTTATGCGGGTTTTAATTGAAACGATATTCGCCTAAGCCAATATTGATGTTGTTCCCCTTCAATAGCGGAGAATCCGTCTCTAGATTAATTGCCGCCAGGCGATTTTCGGCCCCTTCGCGAAAAATAAAACGCTGCCCGCCGATGTGCAATGTGGCGGCATCATCAGGATCCGGCGCTAAAGAAAACAGCCGTTGCCAGTGCGCCGCCACCTCTTGCGGAGCGGCGACGTGAAACAGGGCCGAGCGGATCGCCGCCTCCCCGGCGGGATGCGGCCGGTCGATGCCGCGCTCGCGCAGCTGCCGCAGACGTTGCTCGTCGTCGTTTCCCCACTGCAAAACAAAGGGATAGGCCAGCCCCTGGAAATCGCCGTCAATGGTGAACATTTTCCATTCAATCAGATTACCGCCGGCGTCATGCCGCTTGCCCGCCAGAATCGGAGACAGTTGCAACCCTTCACGCCGCAGCCGGTCCGCAACAGCCTCGATATCGTCCGTACGTAACGCCAAGTGGCTCAGGATCTGCCGCTGCGGCAAATAGTGTTTCAGCTCGCGGCACAAGAGTTGTTTATCCGCCGCCGCCGACAGTTCATCCGCATCGCGGATGCCCAGAAATTCAATATATGTGAGCCCGAAATAGCTCAGCGCGTTGTGCGTTCCCCAGCCCGGATGAGAACCGCCGGGAAAGGCGACCAGACCATTTTCGTTAAAGCGCGCGATGGCCTCATCAATATGATTAACGTAATGAACCACGTGATCCCATAACAACTTTGCCATGATAACTCCTTTATAATTCCTTACTTATCGCTATTAGGATCATTAAAAATTCATTCAAGCCTTTCCGTTAGTGATTTTTTTATCTTTATAAAGATAAAAAATAGATATATAAAAAACAACGCATTATATGTCATTAACACATAACCATATAATAAATGGTAATTTCCCTATAAATAACCGGTAACTTTATTCTGCGCTAAGAAAATGATTTCTCCATTTATTTAATTCACACAGGGATTTTATAATGAATATTACCCGTCGGCGTTTACTGATCTCGTCAAGCGCACTGGCCGCAACATTTCCTTTCACCTCTTTCCTCAGCGCGGCGCAAACCAACGCCACCGCAGCGGGGACGCCGGTCAAAGGCGGCACGTTGGGGGTACACATCGCCGGAGAACAACGCATTCTGAACCCGGCGCTGCGCGCGTCCACCGGGGTATATATCGTTACCAGCAAGATTATCGAGTCCCTGGTGGATCTGGACGCCAACGGCGCGATCGTTCCGCAATTGGCCACCGAGTGGCACAGCGCGGAGGACGGTAAAACCATCACTTTCAAACTGCGCGAGAACGTTAAATGGCACGACGGTAAGCCCTTTACCGCCAAGGATGTGCAGTACAACGCGCTCGAACTGTGGAAAAAGCAGCTTAACTACAGCACCGCCCTGCAACAGTTTCTCAACGCCGTGGATACGCCCGACGACCATACGGTGATATTCCGCTATTCCCGCCCCATGCCGCTTGAGCTGTTGCTGCGCGCCCTGGCCGATCTGGGCTACGTGGTGCCCCGCCACCTTTACGAGAATAGCAACGTGCTGGAAAATCCGGCCAATACCGCCCCTGTCGGCACCGGGCCCTTCAAGTTCGTCGAGTACCAGCGCGGGCAATATATTATCGCCGCGCGCAACCCCGACTACTGGCGGCCGGACCAGCCCTATATAGAACGGATCGTCTGGCGCATCATTACCGATAAATCCGCCGCGACGGCGGCGCTGGAAACGGGCCAGCTGCAGCTAAGCGCCTATTCCCAACTGTCGCTGGCCGATCTGGACCGGCTGAAAAACCATCCGGACTTTGAGGTAACGGCCAAAGGTTCCGAAGCCAATACCTTTAACAACACGCTGGAATTCAATTTCCGCCGCAAGGAAATTGCCGACGTCCGCGTAAGACGGGCGCTGGCCCACGCCATCGATATTCCCTTTTTCATCGAAAACTTTCTCTACGGCCAGGGAAAACCGGCGACCGGTATTATCCCGTCGACCTCCACCGAGTTCTATCCGCCCAACGGCGCCCAGCCCTATCCTTTCGACCGCCAAAAGGCCGAAGCGCTGCTGGATGAAGCCGGCTATCCGCGCGGCGCCAACGGCGAACGGTTTAAGCTGAAACTGGTGCCGATCCTTAACGGCGAGGACGTCGCGCTGTTCGCCACCTTTATTCAGCAATCGCTGGCGGAAGTGGGGATTAAGGTCGATATCGCCAACTACGACTACGCCGGCTCCCTGTCGGCGGTCTATAAAGAGCACAATTTCGATCTCGCCACCGGCTGGCATCAGTACCGGGGCGACCCGGCGGTATCCACCACCGTGTGGCTGCGCTCCGGCAGCCCGGACGGCGCCCCCTGGACCAATCAGTATGGCTGGCAATCCGAGGTTATCGACAAGCTGATCGACGATGCGGCTTCCGAGATCGACCCCGAAAAACGGCGGGCGCTGTACGCCCAACTGGTCGCCGAAGCCAACGAACAGTTCCCGCTGTGGTTCGCCATCGAGCGTCAGTTCCTTTCCGTGGTCAACAAGAAGCTCCACAACGGCCTGAACAACGCCCGCTGGCCGTCGAGTAGCTGGCATGACGCCTGGCTAGAGGCGTAACAATGAATTTGTTATTACTCTGCGGCCGCCGACTGGCGGCCGCCATCCCCGCCCTATTGCTTATTCTGATCGGTATTTTCCTGCTTTTGCAGCTGGCGCCCGGCGATACCGTCGATGCGCTGGTCGCGCAGGTCGGCGGAGCCGACGCCACCATGATCGAGGAGCTGCGCCGTTATTACGCGCTGGATCAGTCGGTATCGGTGCGTCTCGGCGATTATCTGTGGCGTCTGGTTCACCTGGATCTCGGCCAGTCGGCCATTTATGGCAAGCCCGTCGCCGACGTGATTATCGAACGTCTGCCGGTTACCCTGCTGCTGATGGGATCGTCGCTCGGGCTGGCGGTGTTTATGGGCATGGTGCTGGGGATCATCGCCGCCCGGCGCGTGAATCGCTGGCCGGACACGCTGATCTCCCTGCTGGGGCTGATTTTCTATTCCACCCCCTCTTTCTGGTTCGGCCTGATGGGGATTTTCCTGTTTTCCATCTATCTCGACTGGCTGCCCTCCGGCGGATTTGAAACCATCGCCGGCGGACTCAGCGGCTGGGCGAGGATCTGGGATATCGCCCGGCATCTGTTATTGCCCACGCTGACGCTGGCGCTGATATTTCTGGCGATCTATCTGCGCATCATGCGCGCCTCGATGCTGGAAGTCGCCACGCTGGATTTCGTGCGCACCGCCCGCGCCAAAGGATTAAGCGAAACCAACGTCGTCGTCAGACATATATTGCGTAACGCGCTGCTGCCGCTGGTGACGTTAATCGGCCTGCAGGCCGGCACCATGCTGGGCGGGTCGGTGGTGGTGGAAAGCGTTTTCGCCCTGCCGGGGTTGGGCCGCCTGGCCTACGAATCGGTGATGCAGCGCGATCTGAACACGCTGTTAGGCGTGGTTTTCGTCTCCGCGCTGCTGGTTATCAGCATTAATTTTCTGGTGGACGTACTTTACGCCAAACTGGATCCGCGTATTTCCGGTGAACGGTCATGATTGATTTTTTCAAGCGCTACGCGCGCAGTCCCGCGTCGTTATTTGGTATCGCGTTATTAGTCGTGGTGGTGGGCATGGCCCTGACCGCCGACCTGTTCTTTCCCGAAAATCCGCTGCGGCTGGCCGGTCGGCCGCTACAGTGGCCGTGGCAAAATCCGCGCTTTCTGCTGGGTACCGACCATGCCGGACGCGACATCGCCGCCCAGCTGTTTCACGGCGCGCGCGTCTCGCTGATGATCGGTTTCGTCGCCACGGCGATCGCCATCGTGATTGGCATCGTGGTCGGCGCGCTGGCCGGCTATTACGGCGGCGTCATCGACGACCTGCTGATGAGGATCACCGAAACCTTTCAGATCCTGCCCAACTTTCTGCTGCTGTTGTTGCTGGTGGCGGTCTTCGGCTCAACCATGCAGACCGTGATTCTGGCTATCGGCATCGTCTCCTGGCCCCCGGCGGCGCGCTTAACCCGCGCCGAGTTCATGTCGCTGCGCAACCGGGAATTTATCCAGGCGGTGCGCTCGCTGGGGATGCGCGATCTGCCGATTATCTTTCGCGAAATTCTGCCCAATGCGCTGCCGCCCATCGTGGTTTACGCCAGCGTTATCATGGCGATCGCCATTTTGCTGGAAAGCGCGCTGGCCTTCCTCAATCTGTCCGACCCCAACGTTCCCTCCTGGGGAAATCTGATCGGCGGCGGCCGCAGCGTACTGCGGGAACAGTGGTATGTTTCCGCCATTCCCGGCATCGCCATTCTGCTCACCGTGCTGTCGGTCTCGCTGGTCGGCCAGGGAATCAATGACGCCCTCAATCCAAGGCTTAAAAACCGATGAATACACTGCTGTCGATAACCGATCTCAGCGTCAGGCTGCCGGCCAATGCCGATCGGCCTTATGCCTTGCGCCAGGTGTCGCTCGATCTGCGCGAAAATGAAATCCTGTGCGTGGTGGGAGAAAGCGGCTCCGGTAAATCGATGACGGCCAGCGCCATTATGGGGCTGCTGCCGGAACAGACGCGCATCGAGGCAGGAAGCATCCTGCTGGAAGACCGCGACCTGCTGTCGCTGCCGGAGAGCGCGCTGCGTAAAATACGCGGCGCCCGTATCGGCATGATTTTTCAGGAGCCGATGACGGCGCTCAACCCCCTGCATACCGTCGCCGACCAGATTGGCGAAATGTTCCGAACCCATCGGCCGACCCTTTCCCGCCGGGCGATTGCGGAAAAAGTGCAACAGCTGTTGATCGACGTTCAGATCCCCGACCCGCTGTCCGCCGCGCACGCCTATCCGCACCAGCTATCCGGCGGGCAGCGCCAGCGCGTGATGATCGCCATGGCGCTGGCGCTGGAGCCGCGAGTGCTGATTGCCGACGAGCCGACCACCGCGCTGGACGTCACCACCCAGGCGCAAATCCTGCGGTTGATACGCGAATTGCAGCAGCGTCAGGGCACCTCGGTGCTGTTTATCACCCATGACTTTGGCGTGGTCGCCGACATCGCCGATCGCGTCGCGGTCATGCAGCACGGCGAAGTGGTTGAACAGGGGCCGGCAGAGCAGGTGCTCAACGCCCCGCAGCATCCCTATACCCAGGCGCTGATCGCCGCCGTGCCGTCCTTTCGCCCCGGCGCGACGCGCCCGGCGGTCGCCAGTCAGGATATCCTGACATTAGCGCACGTCAGCAAAACATTCCGCCAGGGAGGCTGGCTGCCGCGCAACCGGCGAGTATCTCACGCGCTGCGGGACGTCAGCCTGACGCTGCCGCAGGGCAGCACCCTCGGCATCGTCGGCGAAAGCGGTTCCGGCAAATCGACCCTGGCCCGCTGTATTGTCCGGCTCTATCAGCCGGACAGCGGCGAGATTACCCTGGCGGACCAGCGCCATGACGGCAGCAATCGAACGCGTCAACGCCGGCAGAGCCGCACCGTGCAGATGGTGTTCCAGGATCCTTTCGCCTCGTTAAATCCACGCCAGACGGTGGGGGAAATCGTCGGCAAGGGACTGGAAATCCACGGCGCATCGCGCAAGCAGGCGCAGCAAAAAGCCAGAGAGTTATTTTCGCTGGTCGGGCTGGATCCCGAATCGATCCATCGCTATCCCCATGAGTTTTCCGGCGGACAGCGCCAGAGGATCGGTCTGGCCAGGGCGCTGGCGCTGGAGCCGCGCATTCTGGTGGCGGATGAGCCGGTTTCCGCGCTGGACGTTTCCGTTCAGGCGCAGGTGTTGCGCCTGCTGGCGGAACTGCGTCAGCGCCTCGGCCTGTCGCTTATTTTTATCACCCATGACCTGCGGGTGGCGGCGCAAATCTGCGATCGGGTGATCGTGATGAAGGCGGGAGAAATCGTCGAACAGGGGCCGACGCATCAGGTATTCCAGTATCCCCAGCATGAATATACCCAGCTGCTGCTCAACGCGATTCCCGGTAAAGGATGGAACCTCCAGACGCCATAAAATAACTCTTCCGCAACTTACCCCAGGGCCGGCGGAAAATGATATTCTGTCTCCACTCGCCATGCCGGATTATCCGACGGTCATTCATCTGCAATTTGCAGCGCCTGCGCGCCAGCCGCGCCGTCAGGCCTGCCGAAAAGGAGACGTTAATAGTGTCTGAATTGTCTCAGCTTAACCCGCAGCCGCTGTGGGACATTTTCGCCAAAATCTGCTCTATTCCGCATCCCTCCTACCATGAAGAAGCGCTTGCCGCGCATATCCTGGCCTGGGCGCAAGAGAAAGGCATTTATGCCGAGCGCGATCGGGTCGGCAATATTCTGCTGCGCAAAGCGGCGACGCCGGGGATGGAAAATCGCAAACCGGTGGTGTTGCAGGCGCATCTGGATATGGTGCCGCAGAAAAACAACGATACCGTGCATGACTTCACCAAAGACCCCATCCAGCCGTACATTGACGGCGAGTGGGTGAAAGCGCGCGGCACCACGCTGGGCGCGGATAACGGTATCGGCATGGCGTCGGCGCTGGCCGTGCTGTCCGACGGCGGCGTGAAGCACGGTCCGCTGGAGGTGTTACTGACCATGACCGAGGAGTCCGGCATGGACGGCGCGTTCGGCCTGCAACCCAACTGGTTGCAGGGTGAAATTCTGATCAATACCGACTCGGAACAAGAAGGCGAAGTTTACATGGGCTGCGCCGGCGGCATCGACTTTATCACCCGGCTGCCGTTGGAGCGCGAAGCGCTGCCTGCCGGTTACCAGACGCTGACCCTGACGCTCAAGGGGCTGAAAGGCGGCCACTCCGGCTGCGATATTCATCTGGGATTGGGCAATGCCAATAAATTGCTGGCGCGCTTCCTGTTCGAACAGGCCGACAGGCTGGATATCCGCATTCTAGCGCTGAACGGCGGCACGCTGCGCAACGCCATCCCACGCGAGGCGTTCGCCACGCTGGCGTTGCCGGCGGCCAACGTAGGGCAATTCAAGGCGCTAAGTCAGGAATACCTGTCGCTGCTGAAAAACGAGCTGTCCGTGGTGGAGAAAAATCTCACCCTGCAAGTAGAGGCATCAGACAGTAGCGCGCAGGCGCTGACCAAAGACGTCGGCGCGCGGCTATTGGCCTTGCTGAACGCCATGCCGAATGGCGTCATCCGCATGAGCGACGTGGTGAAAGGCGTGGTGGAAACCTCGCTGAACATCGGCGTGGTGACCACGGACGAAAAACAGGCCGAAATTAACTGCCTGATCCGCTCTCTGATTGACAGCGGCAAAGACGCCGTGGTCGGCTCGCTGACGGCGCTGGGCCAGTTGGCGGGCGCCGAAACCACGCCCAAAGGCGGCTATCCCGGCTGGCAGCCGGATGCGAACTCTCAGGTTATGCAACTGGTGCGGGAAACCTACCAGAAGCTGTTTAACAAAACCCCGGACATCATGGTTATCCATGCCGGTCTGGAGTGCGGACTGTTCAAGGAACCCTATCCCGATATGGATATGGTTTCCATCGGGCCGACCATCACCGGGCCCCACTCGCCGGACGAACAGGTGCATATCGCCAGCGTCGGTCAATACTGGCAGTTGCTGACCGCCCTGCTGAAAGCCATTCCCGAACGCGCCTGAGCACAGACAATACCGAGCGGCTTGCCAAAGCCGCTTTTCTGCGAGCTCGTCTCTTTCTCGTTCTCCCACTGAAGAATATTTAAGAAAACTCTCATCTTTTCTTTATCAAAATCAGCCTGCTACATCATGGAACAACACATCGTTTTCTGGGAATTTAGTATTCAATTTTATTAAATCAGCTTGAAAGGGCAGGAGATGGTGCAAAAATCGAATTTACCCCCATTACTTAGCAACGCAGTTGGTATGCCTGGGAAATCAACAAACTACACCTTTGATGTCATGATCGTGCAGTATCTGTTTAATCTGATAAAACCACTTATACAATACGAAATTCCGGAAGACGGCATATGTTCAGCGACACTGATCCGCACAATCAGTCAGTTTCAAAGTATTCACCTTAAATTTCAACATCCTGATGGTGTTATTGAACCGGTCGGCAGAACTTTCAGCGGTTTGATCGAAAAAGCGTCTAGAGTAGCCAACCCTATGCGCAATAAGCCCTCTCATCCCAATATTATGCTGTTCCCACAGAACGACTCACAAACGAACCAGACCCACAAAATAGTAGATAATTACTTGATGAACGTTCGTCATACTAGTATCAACTCACAGTTGACACATCTGGCTCTGGCTTCACCCGAGTTGAATGGCTCGGCATCGTTGACGGATCAAGACTTTATCAATGCGGTAGGCATACTGGAAAACAAGGTTGATATCAATGTCATCCGCGCCTTTGCAACCGTTGAGTCTGGTGGCAAAGAAGGCTTTAGCGAACTGAACTTACCTGTCATCGCTTACGAGGGTCATATTTTTCGTAAATATAGCCAGCGTAAGTACGATCAAACCCATCCGTTGCTTTCTTATAGCTACAAAAAAAAGGCGGGGCCAGAATGGCAGAAAAATAACGCTAACCAGCGCACCGCATGGAATACGCTGGTGAAAGCCTATGAGCTAGATGACGAAGCTGCACTTAAAGCAACCTCCTGGGGCATGTTCCAGATTATGGGCTTTAACCATGCCGCGTGTGGCTATAAAGACGTCTTCATCTTTGTGAATGCCATGAAAGCTAATGCCGGTAATCACCTCAACGCTTTCCTTAAACTTTGTCAGAGCAATGCGGCACTGCTTTCCGCCATGCAGAGGAAGGATTTCCAATCTATGGCATACAATTATAACGGCAAAGATTATGGCGATTATGATATCCGCATGCAGAGGGTATATGACAGACTCTCCGGGAAAAAATAATGAAAAGATTAATGATTACATCAGCCGCGATGCTGGCTCTATATTGCACAAACGCGTTAGCTAAGCCACTGCTCTCAGGTGTTTATGAAAATTTATTTCTGGCAGTGTCGCCGCTAGGAGCTATTACGGGTTACTACCACGAAGAGATGGGGGAAGGAACGACTCGTAGCTGCGAATTTGCACTGACAGGACAGGCATCGAAAGATGGCTATTCAGAGATTATTTCCTGGTCTGACGCCATTCGGCCTGGCACTCTGAAGACTAGTCAAGATGGCATAACACTTACCGTTCCACAAGGTCAACAACATGCCGGCTGCATCAATGTAATGATGCCGCAAATTGACTCTGGTTTGGATTTAGAGAAAAATTTCGACACGCATTGGATACAGTTAGTACAAATCACCGACAACAAAGCCATCCTGCATATTGAGCCGAAAGAGACAGCGAATCCCCACGGCTACGTGGTAAAAAATGACGTTGTAGGTATCATTACCCAACAATCGGGATGGAGTCTGGTGGAATATATATCCGATGAAAGAAAAAGTACGCGGGGTTGGATTGAAGATAAACAGTTCAAAACACTGACACCACCTTAGGATCTTTTATCGTTGAAGGGGACATATAGCGGATACCATGCAATGTCCCCTCGCCACGCTCTCCCTAATAACGGGCTTTTTCAATGGCCTGGAGGTTCACTCCCAATTCAACACCAGCTGACGCTCAATCTGCGGGTCGAGCAGGGTGACGTGTAGCCCCACCAGCCGTACGCCGCGCTTATCGCGCCTCTCCCGCCAGGTTTGCTGCGCCAGCGTGAGTAAATCCTGCTTATTCAGCACCGGCCATACGTGTTCCTGCGTGGTCTGGCGGAAATCATCAAACTTCAGCTTTACCCCCTGCCGCGCGATATGCAGATCCGGCTTGACCCGTTTTAAGCGTAATTCAAGCTCCTGATAGAGCTGCTCGATTAAACCGGCGCACTCATGCCAGTGATGAATATCCTGCGCCAGCGTTTTTTCAACGCCGACGGATTTACGCAGCCGGTCAGGCGATACGGGCCGCTCGTCAATACCGTGGCTGCGCTCCCACAGGACGCGGCCGAATTTACCGAAATGCTTTAATAGCTCGGCCAGCGAGTAATGGCGCACATCGGCGCAGGTCAGCATGCCCTTCTCTTCCAGCCGCTTCGCCGTGACTTTGCCGACGCCGGGGATCTTCGCCAGCGGCAGCTGCAATATAAATGCATCCATCCGATCCGGCGGGATAACGAACTGGCCGTTAGGTTTGTTCAGCTCGGAGGCAACCTTGGCGAGAAATTTGATGGGGGCGACCCCGGCGGAGGCCGTCAGATCCAGCTCGGCGGCAATAGCCTGGCGGATCTCCTCCGCCATCAGCGTCGCGGACCCATTGCAATAAGGGCTGTCGGTGACATCCAGGTAGGCTTCATCCAGAGAAAGCGGTTCAATCAGCGAGGTATAGCGGGCGAAGATGTCACGGATCTGGCGGGAAGCCGCCTTATACACCTCCATCCGCCCGGAGAGCAATGTCAGCTGCGGGCACAGGCGCAGAGCGGTTGCCGTCGCCATCGCGCTATGAATGCCATAGCGGCGGGCCGGATAATTGGCGGTGCTGATCACCCCACGGCGATCGGCGCTGCCGCCAATGGCCAGCGGGATATCGCGCAGGCGCGGGTTATCACGCATCTCAATTGCCGCGTAGAAGCAATCCATATCAACATGAATAATTTTGCGCATGCCCACCCCCAACAATACTGTATAAATATACACTGACAAATCTGTGCAAACAAGTTGCGCAAGATTGCTTTATAGTGGCTTGGCGGCCGGGGAAAGCGTTTCCGGCCTCCTTCATAACGAATAAGTTCCCCGTTTTAATAGAGAGCGATGATGGAAAAGAAATCGGATCACAGCGGCAGCGTCGAACGCCAGTTCGGCTCACAGGCGCAAAACTATCTGACCAGTGCGGTCCATGCGCAGGGCAAAGATTTGCAACGGCTGTCCACGCTATTGGCTCCCTTCCCCAATGCCAGCGTTATCGATCTGGGCTGCGGCGCGGGACACGCCAGTTTCGTCGCCGCGCAGGCGGTCGCCGACGTGGTGGCTTACGATCTTTCCGCAGCAATGCTGGAGGTTGTCGGCCAGACCGCGCGACAAAAAGGGCTGACGAATATCCGTACCCGGCAGGGCGTCGCCGAGTCGCTGCCGTTCGACGACGCCAGCGCCGATATCATTATCAGCCGTTATTCCGCCCACCACTGGCATGATGTAGGCCAGGCGCTGCGTGAAGCCAGGCGGGTACTGAAGCCCGGCGGACAGGTCATCATGATGGATGTGGTGTCTCCGGGCCATCCGCTGCTGGACACCTATTTACAGACCGTGGAAAAGCTGCGCGATACCTCGCACGTGCGTGACTATTCTCCCGGCGAATGGCTGAGCATGTTTACCGAGGCGGGATTTATCGTGCGCCATGTCGCCAGCGACCGTCTGACGCTGGAGTTCAGCAGTTGGATTGCGCGGATGCGTACGCCCGAACATTTCACGGTCGCCATCCGGGAACTGCAAAAAACGCTGGCCGACGAAGTGGCCCGGCATTTTGAAGTACAGGACGACGGGAGCTTTGTGACGGATATTATGACGATCGAGGCGACCAGAGCCTAAGCGCCGATTAGGCCATTTGCCGCAGCGCGGCAGGGAAAAAAACGGACGGCGGGAGGCGCGGTTTGCATAAATCCGCCGTCCGGTAAAAAAATCGCCCGGTTATTACGCCGCGCCGTTATCAAGAAAATAACTTTTTACCAATTTTGATCTTTGCTTAAAATTAAGGCGATGATAATGTGACAGCGCTAAAGGCAGAGGTATACGGGACGATAATTGTTTTACCGTATGTAGCGCTTCTATTTATTTATCAGGATCCACAATGCAAAAAATCGCGCTGTCGTTTGCGATGTTGTTTTTCTTGCCGTCTCTTGCTGTTGCCAGCGCCGCCAGTGAACCCGCGCCGCTAACGCCGATAAAAAAAGAATTAAAACAGCAATTATTGGGCTCGCCGATCTATATCCAGATATTTAAGGAAGAGCGGCTATTAGAGCTCTACGCCAAAGTAGGAAATGAATATCGCCTATTGGAACATTATCCCATTTGTAAATATTCCGGCGGGCTCGGCCCCAAACGCAGGGAAGGCGATCTGAAAAGCCCGGAGGGTTTCTACCAGGTTGATTTGCGCCAGCTTAAACCGGACAGCCGCTATTATCGCGCGATTAATATCGGCTTTCCCAACGAATATGACCAATCGCAAGGGTATTCGGGACGCTATCTGATGATCCACGGCGAGTGCGTATCGGTCGGCTGCTACGCCATGACCAATAATTATATGGAGGAGATTTATCGTTTTGCGGAACACGCGTTGCTTAACGGGCAGACGAAAATCAATCTCGCCATTTATCCGTTCCGCATGACGGAACACAATATGCAGCGCCACCGCAATTCAAGCTACTATTCTTTCTGGCGTCAGCTGCAACCGGCCTATAGTTATTTCAATCAGCACTATCAGCCGCCGGCCATCACGGTATTTAACGGGCAATACGTCGTCAGCCCGCCGTTGATGACCAGCCAGCCGATATCAAATTATGCGTTCACCGAAACAAAATAACACGAATTCGCCTGGCATGATTTGATGCCAGGTTTCATCCCCGGTCAGCGGCTGCGTGGCCATCACCGTGACCACATCGTTGGGCGTGGTCTGCTGCTGGAAGTCGACCTCCATATCCTGATCCAACAGCGTCGCCTTGCCAAAGGGCGCGCGCCGGGTAATCCAATAGAGTTTGGTGGAGCAGTATCCCATCACAAACTGCCCGTCAGACAGCAGCATGTTGAACACGCCCTTTTTCTGCAGGGTTCTCGCCAGTTCGGCAATATAGCGGAACACCGCCGGCCAGTTGCCCGGCGTGCGCGGATAGCGCAGCGACAGTTGATACAGCAGCCAGCAGAAGGCAAACTCGCTGTCCGTCTGGCCCACCGGCCGAAACGTGCCGGTTTTTAGCGAACGATAGCCTTTCAGCTGCCCGTTATGGGCGAACGTCCAGTTGCGCCCCCACAGTTCCCGGGTAAAGGGATGGGTGTTTTCCAGCGCCACGGCTCCCCGATTCGCCTGACGGATATGGGATATCACCGCGCGGGACTTGATGGGATTATCCTGCACCAACCGGGCTATCGGCGAATTGTAGCTGGGCAGGGGATCTTTGAACGTCCGACAGCCATGCCCTTCATAAAACGTGATCCCCCAGCCGTCCCGATGCGGGCCGGTCAGGCCGCCGCGCCGTATCAGGCCGGTAAAACTGAAACAGATATCTGTCGGTACATTTGCGCTCATCCCAAGCAATTCACACATCGTAACTCTCTTAACCTCTCCCGTCCGTTAGTCAAACCTGTCGCAAGAGGTTGTCACTTGGCAACCATTTCTTTTTCGATCAGTTGGATCAGGATATGAATCGCCTTGATATGGATCTCCTGAATGCGGTCGGCGTAGCCGAAATGCGGCACGCGGATTTCCACATCCGCCGAGCCGGCCATTTTGCCGCCGTCTTTGCCCGTCAGGGTGATGACCTTCATTCCTTTTGCCTTCGCCGCCGCGATGGCTTTGATAATATTGCCGGAATTACCTGAGGTTGAGATGCCCAGCAGCACATCGCCCTCACGCCCCAGGGATTCAATATAACGGGAGAAAACAAAATCATAGCCAAAGTCATTGCTGACGCAGGAAAGGTGGCTGGGGTCCGAAATGGCAATCGCCGGGTAGCCAGGACGGTTTTCACGGTAGCGCCCCGTCAGCTCTTCGGCAAAATGCATCGCGTCACAGTGCGAGCCGCCGTTGCCGCAGGAGATCACTTTACCGCCGGCTTTAAACGAGTCAGCCAGCAATACCGCAGCATTCTGAATAGACTGAATATTCGCCTCATCGCTCAAAAACGTCTGCAACGTTTCCGCCGCTTCGTTCAGTTCACTACGAATTAAGTCCTGATACATGGAATCCTCTCATTTTGTCCAGTGACATCATTATCTCTTCTGACTTGCAGTGTAGCGGATCGCCGAAACAGCGAGAAGCGCGTAATGCCACGATCGCCAGGATCGCTGGCGACAAGCGGAAAACGCCGAGCGGCTCGCCGATTTGTGAGTTAAGTTGTAATTATGATGTAAATGAATTGATAAAAATAGTCGAGTGCACTACAACAAATACAGACCAACAGGTCAGACCTCTTATCAGTCAGCGACGGTTCCGCCGGGTTAAAAACCAGAGCGCCGAACGGGATAGGTCGCTGAAGTCGACGACAACGCGGGAGACACGCTATGGTTGCTGTCAGCATTCTGCTCCTACTGATTATTATCGGCGCCCTGTTCTATCACCGCCTGAATTTACTATTGGGCAGCGCCATTCTGCTGGCTTATTTCGCCGCCATGGCGGCCATCTTGCTGTGGCCGGCGTGGCTGTTGATCCCGCTGGTGATGTTACTGCTGCCGTTCAACCTGCCGCCGTTGCGCCGCCGGCTCTTTTCGGCTTCCGCGCTCAACCTGATGCAGAAAGTCATGCCGCCGATGTCGAATACGGAAAAAGAAGCCATTGAGGCGGGCACCACCTGGTGGGAGGGCGATCTGTTCCGCGGCGCGCCGGACTGGAAAAAACTGCATAGCTATCCGCCGCCGCGACTCACCGCCGAAGAACAGGCGTTTATCGAAGGGCCGGTGGAAGAAGCCTGCCGGATGGCGAACGACTTTGAAATCACCCACGAGCGCGCCGACCTGCCGCCGGAGCTGTGGGCGTTTTTAAAGCAGCACCGCTTCTTCGCCATGATCATCAAAAAACAGTACGGCGGCCTGGAGTTTTCCGCCTATGCGCAGGCGCAGGTGCTGCAAAAGCTGGCCGGCGTCTCCAGCATTGTGGCGATTACCGTCGGCGTACCCAACTCGCTCGGTCCCGGCGAACTGCTGCAACACTACGGCACCGACGAGCAGAAAGATCACTACCTGCCCCGACTGGCCCGCGGTCAGGAAATTCCCTGTTTTGCGCTCACCAGCCCGGAAGCCGGCTCCGACGCCGGATCCATACCGGACAGCGGCGTGGTGTGCTATGGCAACTGGCGCGGCGAGCAGGTGCTGGGCATGCGCCTGACCTGGAACAAGCGCTATATCACCCTGGCCCCGGTGGCCACGGTGCTCGGCCTGGCTTTTAAACTGTATGACCCGGATCGCCTGCTGGGCGAAACGGAGGAGCTGGGCATTACCTGCGCCCTGATCCCCACCGACACCGCGGGCGTCCAAATCGGCCGCCGCCATTTCCCGCTGAACATCCCGTTCCAGAACGGCCCCACCCAGGGGGAAAATATTTTCGTTCCGCTGGATTATATTATCGGCGGGCCGAAAATGGCCGGACAGGGCTGGCGCATGCTGATGGAATGCCTGTCGGTCGGGCGCGGCATCACGCTGCCGGCCAACTCCACCGGCGGGCTGAAAACCATCGCCCTGGGCGTCGGCGCCTATGCGCATATTCGCCGCCAGTTCAAAGTCTCCATCGGCAAAATGGAGGGGATTGAAGAGCCGCTGGCGCGCATCGCCGGAAATACCTACGTTATGGATGCCGCCGCCACGCTGATTACCAGCGGGATTATGCAGGGGGAAAAACCGGCGGTGCTGTCCGCCATCGTCAAATATCACTGTACCCACCGCGGCCAGCGGGCGGTGATGGACGCCATGGATATTACCGGCGGCAAAGGCATCTGTCTCGGCCCCTCCAACTTCCTGGCCCGCAGCTATCAGGGCTCGCCGATCGCCATCACCGTAGAAGGGGCCAATATTCTGACCCGCAGCATGATCATTTTCGGCCAGGGCGCGATACGCTGCCATCCGTACCTGCTGGACGAGATGGCGGCGGCGCAGACTAAAGACGTTGCGCGCTTTGACCGCGCGCTGTTCGGTCATATCGGGCATATCGGCGGCAGCGCGGTGCGCAGTTTCTGGCTGGGTTTAACCGACGGCCGCCTGAGCCGCGCGCCGGTCAATGACGCGACCCGTCGTTATTATCAGCGCCTCAATCGCCTGAGCGCCAATATGGCTTTGCTGGCCGACGTTTCCCTGGCCGTGTTGGGCGGCAGCCTGAAGCGGCGCGAACGTATTTCCGCCCGCCTGGGGGATATTCTCAGCCAGCTCTATCTGGCCTCCGCCACGCTGAAACGCTATGACGACGAAGGCCGCCAGAAGGCCGACCTGCCGCTGGTGCGCTGGGGGGTTGAGGATTGCCTGCATCAGGCGGAGCGGGCGGTGGCCGATCTGCTGCGCAACTTCCCCAATCGCGCCGCGGCCGGCTTGCTGAGCGTCGTCCTGCTGCCGCTGGGCCGCCGTTGCCACGCCCCGTCGGACCGCCTCGACCACCAGGTGGCAAAACTACTGCAAACGCCGTCCGCCACCCGCAGCCGTCTGGGCCGCGGGCAATATCTCGCCGCCAGCGAGCACAACCCGGTGGGGCTGCTGGAAGAAGCGCTGCGGGATATTATCGCGGCGGAACCGATTTACCAGCGCCTGTCGCAGGCCAGCGGCAGACACCTGCCTTTTATGCGGCTGGACGAGCTGGCCGAACGGGCGCTGGCGGATGGGACTATCACCGCGGACGAAGCGAAAATACTGATCAAGGCGGAAGCGAGCCGCCTGCGTTCAATCAACGTTGATGATTTCGCCGCGGATAAACTGGCGGCTCAGCCGCCACAGACGGCCACACCAGCGCGGCGGGAAAAAACGCAGGCGGCGTAATGGCGACCAGGGCCGGACGTTGCGGCCCTTTATTTCCGCGAAACGCATTTGCGCGTCCCGGCGCCTGCGTTAAACTGACGCTGTTTTCTTTAACACTGGTAATTCCCCATGGCATACATCCCGAAAAACTACGCGCGGCTGGAAAGCGGCTATCGCGAAAAGGCGTTGAAACTCTTCCCGTGGGTATGCGGGCGCTGTTCGCGCGAATTCGTCTATTCCAACCTGCGCGAATTAACGGTTCACCATATCGATCACGACCACGGCAATAACCCGGAAGACGGCAGCAACTGGGAGATGCTGTGCCTGTATTGCCACGATCACGAGCACTCCAAATACACCGACGCCGACACCTACGGTTCCACCGTGGTCGCCGGTGAAGATGCGCAAAAAGACGTGGGCCTGGCCACACATAATCCCTTCGCCGATCTGAAAGCGCTGCTGGAGAAAGGGAAAAAGTAGGCGTCATCCGACGGGGCGAGAGAAATGGGGCGACCGAACGCCCCCCGTCTGCCGCTGCCTATGCCGCGCTTTGGCGCACCCGGTCCAGCAGCTCATCCTCATTGGCGATTTGCGGCGCGGCGAGAATCAACTCCCGGCCGAGGCGCAGCGCCTGGCGCTGGGATTGCGCCCGCGCATCGTCGTCCTGAATGGTATCGAGGTCGGCGACGTGCGCCAGCCCAATGGTGCGGCGAATCAGTTCCGTGCCGCAATAGCCGACGGCATCCTGCCATACCTGCTGCAAAAAGATCTCGCCATAGCCGGACTCAGACAAAGAAGGCTCGCGTCCGCGCTCCTGATTCAGCGCCAAAAAGCGCGCGGAGAAGGTGTTCCACAGCGTACGAATATCGGCAAGACGCCGCTCGCGCCCTTCCTCCGCCTCACGCGGCGCCAGCAGGCCGGGTAAACCGCAATAGTTAAGCAGCAGGTTGCCGATGGCGGTTCCCACATCGAAACCGATGGGGCCGTAAAAACCGAACTCGGCGTCAATCGCCTTCAGGCTCCCCGCCGCCACAAAAATCGAACCGCTGTGAATGTCGCCGTGCAGCAGCGCTTCCGCCTTGCTCAAAAAACGGTGTTTCAATCCGGCGACGGCCAGCTTCAGCGCCCGATCGTCGCGCAGCGACTGCACGTCGTCCAGCAGCGCGGCGTCGAACTGGTTTCTTTCATGGTCGATATAGGGGTCGGTAAAGAACAGATCTTCGGTGATTTGGCACAGTTCGGGATTGGTGAAGCGGCTTACCGCCGCTTTTTTATCATGGGGGGACTGATAAAAATCCGACGTATGAAACAGCGTTTGCGCCAGATACTCGCCCAACTGCGCGGCGGCCTGGGGATAGTGAATCCCCTGAATCAACTCGCTGCGCCAGATGCGATAGTCGGAAAGATCTTCCTGTACCATCACCGCCAGCTCCGCATCATGATGCAGCACCGTCACCGTATGCTGGGGGCAAAACTGCGCATGGGTCAGCAGCGTTTGCGCTTCAATACGCGCGCGATCCAGCGTCAGCGGCCAGGATTCGCCGACGCAGCGCACGTAGGGCAATGCCTGTTTGACAATCACCCGGCTGACGCCCTGGGTATCACGAACTTTAAACACCAGATTCAGATTACCGTCGCCGATTTCTTCTGCCGCGATCAGCGCCAGCGGATCGCTCACCCCGCCGTACTGACGGGCATATTCCACGGCATCCTGTGCCGTAAAGGTGCGATAAAGTGACATTGCCAACCCCTTCTTTCTGCATTCGCTATTTTTAGCATCCGAACGGCTTAGGGTATAAAAACGTTTGGACGTCTATACATCCGTTCAACATATTGGCAGAATAAGAAAATTGACGCCATAACGCAACATGGATTTAACCACTCATGCAGTCACTTAACACTACCAGTCTGAAAATCGTTGACGATCGGCTGTGGATCCTCGACCAGCAGGCGCTGCCGCAGGAAAAAAGCTGGCGCCCCTGCCCTGACGTTACCGCGCTGGTTGAACATATTCAAACGCTGCGCGTACGCGGCGCGCCGCTTATCGGCCTTTCCGCCAGCCTGCTGCTCGCCCTGCTGGCGGAACAAGGGCTGACCCGGCAGCAGTTGGCCGACGCGCTGGAAACGCTGCGCGCCGCGCGCCCCACCGCCGTCAATCTGATGAATAATCTGGATCGGATGAAACAGGCGCTGGCGCAGCCGCAGTTTGCCCCGGCGATGGCGCGGGAAGCGCTAAGGCTGGTGGAGGAAGACCGCGCCCTGTGCGAACAGATCGCCGATTACGGCGCCGCGCTGGTCAAGCCCGGCAGCCGCCTGCTGACCCACTGCAACACCGGCGGGCTGGCGACGGCCGGCATCGGCACCGCCATCGGCGTACTGCTGCGCGCGCATCAGGCGGGAAAAGTGGCGCAGGTGTGGGTGGATGAAACCCGCCCGCTGCTGCAGGGCGGACGCCTTACCGCCTGGGAGCTGGGCGAACTGGGCATTCCTTATCGGCTGATTTGCGACTCGATGGCCGCCGGCCTGATGGCGCAGGGCCAGGTCGATGCCGTATGGGTGGGCGCGGATCGTATCGCCGCCAACGGCGATGTCGCCAACAAGATCGGCACCTACAGCCTGGCCGTACTGGCGCGCTACCATCAGATCCCGTTCTACGTCGCCGCGCCGCATACCACGCACGACCCCGACTGCCCGGACGGCAACGCCATCCCGATAGAACAACGCGCCGCGGAGGAGGTCACCGGCGTAGCCGGCGGTTTCGGCCGCTGCCGGTGGGCGCCGCACAACGCCCCGGTCTACAACCCGGCCTTCGACGTCACGCCGGCGGCGCTGATCAGCGGCTGGGTGCTGGATACCGGCGTGGTGACGCCGCAGGCGGTAACAGAGGGCCTGTTTCGCTCGGCGTTGCGCTAAAGGGAAAGATAATCGATATCACAGGGGAGTGTTAGAAATTCTGTGTCATTCCAGTAATATATTCAAAAAAGGAATGATACATGACCCAACCTTTCGATTTCGACAAAGCGCTGAAAGCGCTCCAGTCTGGTCAGGCGCTGACCGGGAAAGA
>NZ_JAKPCB010000082.1:0-48113 GCF_023347575.1 Brenneria tiliae
TATCTGCGAAACAGGCTCGGAAGGCCTCGGGAATGACTCAGCCTGTTTATCTCTCCCTCAGGCGTCCCTGAGGATCTTAATACATGCAGACAACAAGGTCTGCACGTATAAGGAATGACGGATTTGGGGTCAGTATTGCGAATGCTTGCTTTGTCAATGTTCTGAAGCGCCAGTCAAACTGGCGCTTCAAACATTATCGGCGCAGCAGCGCGGGATCAGCCCGCCAGCTTCGGATACGCATCGGCAATCTTGTCGCCGGTGAAATGCGCTATCCAGCCTTCCGGGTTGTCGAACAGGCGGATGGCGGTGAAATGCGGCTCCGGCCCCATATCAAACCAGTGCGCGGTGCCGGCGGGAACGGAGAGCAAGTCGTTTTTCTCGCACAGGATCTGGAAAATCTTTCCTTGCAGATGCAGGCAGAACAAGCCGGCGCCCTCAACGAAGAAACGCACCTCATCCTCGTTATGCGTATGCTCGGAGAGAAACTTGGCGCGCAGCTCCGCGCGCTGCGGACTGTCCGCCCGAATGCTGATGACGTCCACCGACTGGTAGCCTTTTTCCGCCACCAGCCGGTCGATGTCGTGCTTATAGGCCGCCAGCACCTCCTCGGAGGAGGGATTGGCGCTTAACGGCTGCGTCGCCTGCCAGCGTTCAAACCGCACGCCGATATCGTCCAACTGCTGACGGATGGCCTGCGCGTCCTGGCTTTGCCAAATCGGTTGGCCGGCGTCGCTATCGCTAAAGATGGTCAGTGCGCTCATTGGGAATACTCCTCTACATCGATCTGGTCAAAACGTGCCACCTGGCGGTGACGGCTCAAATCATCAGCATCACCGCGGATCAGCTGACAGGTGTGCCACCCGGCCTGCTGCGCGGCATCCAGCTCCTGACGAATATCCGACAGGAACAGCAGTTCTCCGGCGGGCAAACCGATGGATTGGGCGATGGCGCGGTAAGACGCCGCTTCACGCTTGGCGCCGACGCGGGTATCAAAATAATCGCTGAACAGCGGGCGCAGATCGCCCGCTTCGCTGTAGCCAAACAGCAGTTGCTGCGCCTCCACCGATCCCGATGAATAGACATACAGCCGGATGCCCCGGCGCTGCCAGTCAGCCAGCTGTTGCGCCGCGTCCGGGTAAATCTGACCGCGAAAATCGCCGTTATGATAACCGCTGCGCCAGATAATGCCCTGCAACAGCTTGAGCGCCGTTGATTTGCGGTCCTGCTCCATAAAGCGGTGCAACGCCGAAATCAACGCCTCGTCGTCCGCCTCCGGCGCGTCCAGCTCCTGGCGCAGCAGCGTCAATGCATGCGCAATTTCCCCATCGTCGCCCTGCCGGCGCACCGTTGCCGCCAGCCGCTCGCGGGCATAGGGAAACAGTTGGTCGTGGACAAAACGGATATCGCTGGTGGTGCCTTCAATGTCCGTCACTATCGCCTTAATCACGCGGTTGTGGCTCATTTGGCCTCCAGCAGCAGACGCTGCAGTTCGCACTGAAACAGGAACTCCAGTCCTTCAAGATGGCGTCGCGCCTCTTGCACGCCGTCGCCCCAGCAATAAAGGCCGTGGCCGCGCACCAGAAAGCCGTAGCGCAGCGGCGTTTGCTCCGCGCGGGCCGCCACTTTCCGCGCCAGCGCCGCAATATCCTGATCGTTATCGAAGATGGGGATCGTCACGGCATCCAGATGGCTTTTCTGTCCCGCCAGCGACTTCTGCATTTCATAGCCGTGCAGCACCAGCTCCGCGCCGGCGATCGCCCTGGAGAGCACGGTCGCATTGACCGAGTGAGTATGCAGCACCGCCCCCGTCTGCGGGTAAGTGCGGTACAGCAGGGTATGCAGCCCGGTTTCCGCGGAAGGGGTGCGCCCGCTGGGCACATGGTTGGTGGCGATGTCCACCAGCAGGAAATCCTCCGCCTGTAAGCTGCCTTTGTCCTTGCCTGATTCGGTAATCAGGCATTGCCGCTCATCCAGGCGTACCGACATATTGCCGCCGGTCGCCGGACACCAGCCCTTCTGCCCTATCCAGTGACAGGCGGCAAGCAGCGCCGCACGTTGCAGGTTTTCTGTCATTGATACTTCCCGTTTTGTAGGTACTTAGTACCTTTAGTTATGAGTTAGCACTTAAAGGAATTTAGCCGTTTATACGTCCAAGCGGCTTGATTGCCAAATACTAACATCGTGATATATTGGCAGACAATACAGGCTTGCAGGAGTCCTTACCAGTCATGAGCGCCGCCCTTATTCCCGAAAGTAAACTGCCTTCCCTCGGCACTACCATTTTTACCCAGATGAGCATGCTGGCTCTGCAGCATAAGGCCATCAATCTATCGCAGGGATTCCCCGACTTCGACGGTCCCGACTATTTACAGCAGCGCCTGGCGTACCACGTCAGTCAGGGCGCCAATCAGTATGCGCCAATGACCGGCGTCGCCCCGCTGCGCGCCGTCATCGCCGAGAAAACCGCCGAGCTTTACGGCTGGCGGCCGGACGCCGATAGCGAAGTCACCGTCACCGCCGGCGCCACCGAGGCGCTGTTTGCCGCCATCACCGCCCTGGTTCGTCCCGGCGATGAAGTCATCTGTTTCGATCCCAGCTACGACAGCTACGCCCCGGCGGTGGAGCTGGCCGGCGGCGTACTGAAACGCCTGGCGTTGCAGCCCCCGGCCTTTCACGTCGACTGGGCCGAGTTCTCCACGCTGGTCAGCGAACGCACCCGCCTGGTGATCCTCAACACGCCGCACAACCCTTCCGGCACCGTATGGCGGCGAGAGGATTTTCAACAGCTGTGGCAGGCCATCGCCGCGCACGAAATCTACGTGCTGAGCGACGAAGTGTATGAGCATATTTGCTTCACCGAAGAGGGACACGCCAGCGTGCTGGCGCATCCGTCGCTGCGTCAGCGGGCCATCGCCGTTTCCTCATTCGGCAAAACCTTTCATATGACCGGCTGGAAAGTCGGCTACTGCGTGGCCCCCGCCGCGCTGAGCGCCGAAGTACGCAAAATCCATCAGTTTCTGACCTTCTCCGTCAATACGCCGGCCCAGTTCGCCATTGCGGATATGCTGCGCGAGCACCCCGAACACTGGCGCACCCTGCCCGACTTTTACCGCGCCCGCCGCGATCGTTTCGTCAATGCGCTGGCGCCGAGCCGGTTTGAGCTGTTGCCCTGCGAAGGCACCTACTTCCTGCTGGCGGATTACCGCGCCATTTCCGATCGGGATGACGTCAGCTTCTGCCGCTGGCTGACCGAAGACGTGGGCGTGGCGGCGATCCCGCTGTCGGTATTCTGCGCCGAGCCGTTCCGGCACACGCTGATTCGGCTATGCTTTGCGAAACAGGAACCCACTCTGGATGCGGCGGCGGAGCGCTTATGTCGACTTTAAAAATCACCCTATTGCAACAACCCCTGACCTGGCAGGACGCCGAGGCCAACCTGAAGCACTTTGATACGCTGCTGGCGGATATTACCGGCCGCGATGTGATCGTGCTGCCGGAGATGTTTACCAGCGGTTTTTCGATGGAGGCGGCGAAGAGCGGCGTTGAGCAGCCGGTGGTGGAAAAGTGGCTGCATCAGTGGGCGCAACGCAATAACGCGCTGATCGGCGGCAGCATTGCGTTACGGACGCCCAAAGGCGCGGTAAACCGCTTCCTGCTGGTCTCGCCCCACGGCGACGTTTACCATTATGACAAACGCCACCTGTTTCGTATGGCCGATGAGCACCATCACTATCAGGCGGGCGCGGAGCGGACCGTTATCGAGTGGCGCGGCTGGCGGATTTGCCCGCTGATTTGTTATGACCTGCGCTTCCCGGTGTGGTCGCGCAACCGGCAGGATTACGATCTGCTGCTGTATGTGGCCAACTGGCCGGCGCCGCGCGCGGCGCACTGGCAGACATTGCTGGCGGCGCGGGCGATAGAGAATCAGGCGTACGTTGCCGGCTGTAACCGCGTGGGCACCGACGGCAACGGCCACAGCTATCGCGGCGACAGCCTGATCGTCAACGCGCAGGGGGAAATCCTGACTTCCGCGCCGCCGAATCAGGCCGCCCGGCTGGATGCGGAGCTGTCGCTGGAGGCCCTGCAAAGCTACCGCGAAGCTTTCCCGGCATGGCGCGACGCCGACCGCTTTTCGCTGTAAAGCGCCAACGCCGGCGTCAGCGGCAAGGCGGCGATGACGCCGGCGCGTCGAGACAGATATCATCTTCCTCGACGCGCAGCGCCAGCCGCTGGATGATGTCCCGGCGCAGCAGATACTTTTTGATTTTTCCCGATGCCGTGCGCGGCAGCGAGTCGACGATAACCACCCGTTCCGGGTATTTGTATTTGGCGACCCGTTTGCGGCTGAAGAAAGCGACCACCTCTTCCAGCGTCAGCGTCCGGTAAGGCGCTTTCAGGACCAGATAGGCGCAGGAACGCTCTCCCAAACGCGCGTCCGGCATGGCGACCACCCCCGCGTCGCGCACGCGCGGATGCTGCAGCAGAATCTCCTCCACTTCCCGGCTGCTGATATTCTCGCCGCCGCGCACGATGATATCCTTTTTCCGGCCGGTGATTTTGATGTAGCCGTCCTCATCCATGCGGCAGAGATCGCCGCTGTAGTACCAGCCATCCTGATCCAGCGCGCGGGCGGTCAGTTCGGGTTCGTCCAGATATCCCATAAACACGTTGGGACCGCGGGACGCCTCTTCCCCCTCTACGCCCCGGGGCACCGTTTGGCGCGCCTTGTCGACGATCTTGATTTCCACCCCGGGGGCGGCGGTGCCGTCGGTATTGATCACCCGGGAGAGCGGATCGTCGAGCTTAACCACCGCATGGGGCGAACTTTCCGTCGCGCCGTAAACGCTCAATAACTTTATGCCGGCCTGTAAACAGTCGCGGCTGATTTTTTTCGGGATGGTGGTGCCGCCGCACAGGAAGAAGCGCAGTGAAGAGAGGTCGTAGCGGCGCTGCTGCACGCAACACAGCAGGTCGTAGACAAAAGGGGTGGCCCCCATCACGCAGGTGCATTTTTCCCGCTCCAGAAACGTCAGGCACTCCGACGGATTAAAAATATCCAGCAGCACGCTGCGCGCGCCGATGATAAAGGGCGCGGTGACGCCGTGCAGAAAACCGGTGGCATGAGCCAGCGGCGCGGGCATCAATATGGTGTCCAGCCAGCTCAGGTTCAGCGTCGCGCAGTAGGCGCGCTCGCTGGCGAGAATATTGTTATGGGTGAGCATAACGCCCTTGGGCACCCCTTCCGTACCGGAGGTGAACAGCACCGCGGCCAGGTCGTCGCCGTGCGTCCTGACGGGATTTTCCAGCGGGGAATAGTCTTGCAGCAGCTGGCTGAGCGCCGGCGTCGAGGCGGCGGGCGCCAGCTTATCGACGGCCACCACCCGCTGTAGGTGCGGCAGTTGAGAACGCAGCGGGGCGACCCGCTCCAGCGGACTGGCGTTCTTGAACAGGGTCGGGGCGAACAGGACGCGGGCCTGGCTCTTGTTAAGCGTCCAGATAAGTTCCGTCTCGCGGTAAGCGGGCAGCAGCGGAACCGAAACCGCCCCGGTTTTCAGGCAGGCCAGATAGATAATGGTGAATTCGCACCAGCCGGGAAGCTGAAAAGCCACCCGGTCGCCGGGCCGGATGCCCGCGTCCAGCAGGTAGGCGGCCACGCTTCCCGCCGCGCGATCCAGTTGCGCATAGGTATATGACGCCCCCTGATTGTCGAGGACGGCGATCTTTTGCGGGGCGACCTTAACCGACTGATGCCAATAGTCGGCGAGCGACGCGTCTCCCCAGAAACCCTGTTGTCGGTAATATTCCCTGCGCGCCGCGTTAAATTTTATCGTGACAGTCATTCGCGTTATCCCGGTTATCAATAACAACCGTGCAGTGCCGTTTATCGTTAATAGCCGACATATCGCCTAACCCAAGGGCGCCGTCGGCCGCCAGATTTCCCCGTTAGCAGGGGTTAGCCGAAACGGAACTCGATACCGAAGGTGCCCTGCGGATATTCCCACTTCTCCAGGATGGTATCGCCGCACAGCACCCGGCAGGTGCCGCACTCTAGGCACCCCGCGTAGTCAAAATGGATATTGCCTTCGGCGTCCTGTTTATACAGGCCGGCGGGACAGGCGTGCACCAACAGGCGGAACTGTTCCGCATCCGGGTTATCAACCAGTACGATGTGCGGGTTGCTTTCATCCACGCGGAATTTATCGACCCCCAGTTTCACATCCACATTTACCGTTTTGTCGTCGTTCATAGCGCGCCCGCCCCTTTAATGCCGTCTTTCAGCAGATTCATCAGCCCCACCTGTCTGGCCCGTTTCACTATTTTTGTCCTCAGGGGTTTAGCGGGGCTGCCGTCGATAATGAACATATCGCGCATGATGTCGGCGGCCATGCGCGGGTATTGGTCGAACAGGCGGGGGGTTTCCATCAGCGCCGGCAGCTTGCGGTAGTGATGCATATCGCGCAGCACAAAGCTCTGCTCCAGCTTTTTGCGGTATCCCGCCAGCCCGCCGGCGGAGAAATCCTGCTGGTTTTTCGCCTCAATGGCGGTCAACGCGGCCGCTTCCGCCGAGGCGACGGCCAGATCCATACCGCGCACGGTATAGCCCAGATTCAGGCACATCCCCGCCGCGTCGCCGACGATCATCACCCCGTCGTCCGCCAGCGGCGGCACCATCGCCAGGCCGCCTTCCGGTACCATATGCGCGGAATACTCCAGCAGTTCGCCGCCCGCAATCAACGGGCGGATGGCGGGATGGCGTTTAAAATCCTCCATCATCTGCGGGACGCTTTTGCTGGCGCGCGCCATATCGCCCAAGCCGCAGACCAGCCCTAGCGACAGCGTATCCCGATTGGTGTAGAGGAAACCGCCCCCCATCAGGCCGTTCGACGGCGCGCCGGCGAACAGCCAGGCCGCCCCTTCGCCGGCGGAGAGGTTAAAGCGGTCTTCTATCTGCGACGACGGCAGCGAGATCAGCTCTTTGACGCCCACGGCGTAGTGATGGGGCGACGGCGGCGGCACCATGCCGATAGAGCGGCCGAGCAGCGAGTTAACGCCGTCGGCCAGAATAACCACGCTGGCTTCCAGCGCATCGTCGCCGGCCTGTACGCCGGTAACCCTGTTGCCTTCCCGCAGCAGCGCATCCACCCGGACGCCGGGAATAAACTGCGCCCCCGCCGCCTCGGCTTTTTCCATCAGCCAGGGGTCGAACAGATTGCGCAGCACGGTGTAGGAGGCTTGGGACGGACTATCCGGCTGCTGGCTATGGAAATCCAGCGTGACGGCGCTGTCGTCGGTGAGAAAGGAGATTTTCTCCCTGGCGACCTTGCGCTCGACCGGCGCCTCCTGCGCAAAGCCGGGCATGATTTTTTCCAGGCTATGGGCGTAAAGACGCCCCCCGGTCATATTCTTACTGCCCGCGGAATTGCCGCGCTCGATGACCAGCACCTCCAGCCCGGCTTGCGCCATGATATAACCGGCGACGCAGCCCGCCACGCCCGCCCCGACCACGATGGCATCGAATTTTTCTTCCGACATGCTTTTGCTCCCCGGCCCGCTACCGTTTTTATGGGGCGGACCGTTTATTATTAGCGGTTTAGCTGTTCAATCAGGGCCGGCACGACCTTGTAGATATCCCCCACCAGGCCGTAGTCGGCGTACTGGAAGATCGGCGCGTTCTTGTCTTTATTGACGGCGACGATGATCTTGGCGCCGTTGCCGCCGACCATATGCTGGATCTGCCCGGAAATGCCCAGCGCCAGATAGAGATCGGATTTCAGCAATACGCCGGACACGCCGATATAGCGCTCGCGCTCCATCCAGTGTTCGCCCTCGGCGATCGGCCGCGAACAGCCCACTTCCGCCCCCAGAACGCTTGCCAGCTCCTGCACCATGCGCAGGTCGTCCTGCGCCGCCAGACCGCGTCCCACGCCCACCACGCGTTTGGCTTTGCTCAGATCCACGCTGCTCAACGATTTGCTGCGGCGCTCCTTGCACAGGATCTCCTGCCGCGGCGCGACATAATCCACCTGGCGGACGGGGCTGGGGTGAGCGGAATCGGCCGGGGCGGGCTCGACAGCGCCGGGAGCCAGCGTGACGACGGCAATCGGGGTATTGATTTTTTCCCGGCCGAAGGCCAGACCGCCGTACATCCGGTGTTCGGCATAGGTGCCGTCATCGTCGACGCTGAACGACGTAACGTCGTTGACCACCGCCGCATCAAGCAATACGCCCAGTCTGGCGGCCAGCGCTTTGCCGCGTTTGGTCGCCGCCAGCAGGATAAGCGTGGCGGGCCGCTGCTGAGCCGCGGGTTTCTCGATAAGGGAAACCAGGGTTTCCGCATAGTTTTCCACCCGCTGCAGGGCCGACTTCTCATCCAGCACGTAGAGCGCATCCGCCCCCAGCGGCAGAACGGACGGCACGGCGTCGGCCGTGGGCAGCAGTACGTCGACGCGTTCGCCCCACTGCCGGGCGCCGCTCAACAATTCGGCGTAGCGAGCGGGGTTGTCGCTGAATACCCATACGTTGGCTAATTTACTCATGATTGTTTTTCTCCGTTGCGGGTTAGTTCAGCGCTTTTTTCAGGTGTTCCGCCAATTCAGCAACCGCTTCCGGCGAATCACCTTCGATGATGACGTGTTTACGTTCCGCCTGCGGCGGTACGTGGATTTGGGTCAGTTCGGTATGGGGCGCCGCCGGCGACCAGTCGATATCGCCGCCCTGCCAGTGCGTGACCGGTTTTTTGCCCGCGCCGAGGATGGCCTTCATGGAGGGAATTTTCGGCACATTGATATCCGAAGTGACGCAGAGCGCGGCCGGAAGCGTCAATTCCAGCACTTCCACTTCATCTTCCAGGGTGCGTTCAACCAGGACGCGGTTATCGACCAACTGGATATTGCTGACGGCATTGACGGTGGGAAGCTGCAGCAGCTCGCCCACCAGCAGCCCGACCTGCTGGGCGTACAGGTCGCCGGAGCCTTCGCCGAACAGCAGCAGATCGAAGCCGATCTTGCGGGCGGCGGCGGCCAGCGCCCGCGCCGTGTCATAAGGCAGCGCGTGTTCCAGCTTTTCGTCCTGAACCAGATAGAGTTCCTGCGGGCCGCGCGACAGTACGTCTTTACGCACCTTGGTGTTGTCCAAAAACTTACCGCCGGCGCTGAGCGCGACGACCTGGTCGCCATCGCCGGCCAACTGCACGGCCGCTTCAATGGCATTCAGATCGAACTGGCTGATTTTGGCATCGGCGCGCTCAAAATTGAGCGTGCGCTGTGCGGTAACCACAATGTCTTGCTCTTCGGGAACCAGCTTGAAGCAGGTTATTACTTTCATGATCTCTCCTATCGGCAATAACGGATATCTGGGATAGCAGTGAAGGCTTCCGAAACAGAATGAAGATTTCGTCACGACAAACCCCATTTATCTCAGAGGGATATACAAAATCGTATGGTGATATAGTGATACTGCGGCGCAGAAAAAACGACATGATAATATGTTTTAGTTACCAACTATCTTGCAAAAAAACAGGCTGATGATTAACCCGGCCTAATCATTTATTTTTATTCTCTTCGTGCGGATAATTGGTAAGAAACAGCATGACGTTAAACATGAAATTAACACTCAAAGAGGCATGGGAATATCAGGATGTGATACACATCATAAATACTCGAAAAAAATCTTTAGCGAGATCGACAAAAGAAAAAATCAACTTTGCATTGTAAATTCGATGTATCTATTTTGTATGTTATGAGTCAATTCATGGCCTGAAATAGAGAAAATAAAAGGCTTCCGCGCGGTAACGTTCTGGCGTTTTATGCTGCTTTCAGGTTGACGTACTATCTTGCATGGCATACAAACAATCTTGTTTGGCGGCGCTGCTTTCGTGCTATATATTGTCATCGGTTGCTATATCGCACCCCTAATAATTGGCTTACACCTAAATGTGGAGGTAGTCATGTATCAGCGCTGGTTTGACGATAAAGCGGACGCCATTTTTGAAAACGGACGAACCCCTAAACTCTCCAGATTCGTCATTAGCGACGACCCCAACTGGGAATCCGGTCATCATGTACATGAAGCCGAAACCGAACTGATCTACGTAAAAAAAGGTGTGGTCAAACTGACCATCGACTCATCGAACTACGTCGCCAGAGAAGGCGATATCGTGGTCATTGAGCGCGGCAGCCTGCACGCCGTGGCGTCTGACGCCGCATCGCCCGCCACCACCTATACCTGTGCGGTTTATGGCTTCAAGATTAACGGACTGGAAGAAAATCGCCTCATGCAGCCAAACTGTTGTCCGGTGGTATCGGCGCTCAAAAATAAAGAGGTGATAACCAGTATTTTTCAAGAAATCAGCATTACCTTCCCCCAACAAAAGAACGGTATCTCATCGTCGGTTTATGATGCTTTTGGCTATGTGCTGACGGTGATGTTTTACGAGAACTTCAAAAGCGCGTATCGCTCCGACTCCGGGCAGATAATCAAAGACGCTTTGGTTAAAGATATTCTGGTTTATTTAAACAATAATTACCGGGAAAGAATTACTCTGGAACACCTGGCGAAAAAATTCCGCGCCAGCGTGAGTTATATCTGTCATGAATTTACCAAAGAATATCATATTTCGCCCATCAACTATGTTATTAAACGTCGAATCACCGAAGCCAAATTTGCGTTAACCAATACGGAATTATGCCTGAACGAAATATCTTTCCGCGTCGGATATGATAACGTCGATCACTTCACTAAATTATTTATTCGCCATGTCGGCTGCTCCCCCTCGGAATACCGGAAACAGTTTAAAAGCGATCTGAACGGGCTGGAATATAGCGCGGAATTTGACCGGAAGCCGGAAGTATTGATTTAACTATAATGCCGCGATACAACGCAATCAGTTCACCCAACCCGGCGTGAACTGATTGCCGATGATAACTACTTATTTTGATAATCCTTCAAAATCTGGCGCCCGGCGATATAGATCATAATCTCATCGGTGCCGCCGCCGATTCGTTCACAGCGCACGTCGCGCCAGAATCGGGAAACGCGGGCATCATCGGTATATCCCAGCCCGCCCATGATTTGGATCGCGTCATCAATCACTTCAAGCGCGGTGCGGGCGCAATACAATTTGCACAGCGCGGCGCTGGTTCTCAACGACTGCCGCATATCCGCCTGCCAGGCCACCTTCAACACCATATTGCGCATGTTTTCGGTTTTGATGGCCATCAGCGCCAGCTTTTCCTGAATCATCTGATTATGGCCGATGGGCTTGCCGAACTGAATGCGCTGGTTGGCATAGCGGGCGGCGTCTTCAAACGCGCACTCGGCGAAACCGGTGCTGCGCGCGGCGTTAATCAGGCGTTCCATTTCAAAGTTGTACATCACATTCAGGAAGCCCATGCCTTCTTCACCGACCCTGTCGCTCTCCTCCACCTCGACATTGTCCAGGTAGACTTCGCAGGTGCTCAGCATATGCCAGCCAATCTTGCGCAGCGGATTGATTTTGATGCCCGGACGATTCGATTCCACCCACCACAGGGTAAACGCCTTTTTCGGGTCCTGCGGCGCGGGATCCCGCGCCAGCACCAGCATATAGGGGTACTCTTTCGCCCCGGTGATAAAGGTCTTCTGGCCGTTCAAATACACTTTGCCGTTCTTGCGCGTGTAGGTGGTGGTGGCGCTATTGTTGTCCGAACCGGCGCCGGGTTCGGTGAGAGCCAGCGCATAGGCGGGATCGCCGGTGGCCAGGGTGCTTTCCGCCGTTTTCCGCAGCTGTTCCGGCGAACCGAACCGCAGCATACTGTGAATACACTGCCCGTTGGTGATCAGAAATGCGGGAGCGCCGCATTTTGACACCTCCATCAGCGCCAGCATTTGCGTGACATAGTCGGCGGGAATGCCGTTATATTCCTCCGGCACGCCCAACAGGGAAATACCGTTGTCGGATAGCGCCTTCATAAATTCTTTGGGATAGGTGCCCGTCTGGTCGCAGGTTCTGAAATATTCTTCGGGGAATTCATTGGTAATGAGTTCCCGAATACTGGCCAGCAGCAACTCTTGCTCTTCGGTTAAACCAAAGTTCATATTCTGTACTCCTGTTGTTAGTTACCTTCAGGTAAAACAAATCCCATGGCCCGGTCGAAAAACATTCTTTCATCCATTAACTTCAGGTCAGCGGATATAATCGGCTGGAAGTCCATTTGCGCTAATATATCTCTGTCCAGGTCGACGCCGGGGGCAATTTCAATCAAATGCAGGCCATCCGGTTTTAAGGTGAATACCGCGCGTTCGGTGATGTAACGCACATCCAGTCCGCGCTCCAGGGCGATTTTTCCGCTGAAGGTGACCTCCGGTATTTGTTTTATAAATTTCTTGACCCTGCCCTCCTGGACTATTTTCAGTTTCCCTTCGCCGACGTCGGTTTTTAAACTGCCCGCGGTTAAGGTTCCGCAAAAGATGATTTTCTTCGAGGTGGCGCTAATATCGATAAAGCCGCCCGTCCCCATAATTTTGCCGTTGAATTTATGCACGCCGACATTACCCTGGCTGTCCACTTCGGCAAAACTCAAATAGCAGACGTCCAGCCCTCCGCCGTGATAGAAGTCGAACTGCGAGGTCATGTCCAGAATGGCGCGCGTATTGACGTTGGCGCCAAAGGCGACGCCCTGGGTGGTGATGCCGCCGATAGGGCCGGTCTCCACCGTCAGGACGAAGTCGTCGGCGCAGCCCTCTTCTCTGGCGACCAGGCCGATGCCGTCCGCGATGCCGACCCCGACGTTACCCACCGCGCCTTTGCGCATCTCAAACAGGGCCCGCCGCGCCACCAGCTTGCGCTGATTGAGCGGAATAGCCATTTGCGTGCTGTCATCCAGCACGAAGTCGCCGGAAATAAAGCGGTTAACCGGCGCGCCGCCGTAAAGCTGCGTTTGCGTCGGATCGACGACGACGATATCCACCAGATAGCCGGGAATTCTCACCGATTTGGGATGCAGCGTGGCCTTTTTGACCATCTTCTGCACCTGCATCATCACAATGCCGCCCTGGTTATGCACCGCCTGGGCGATAACCAGGGCGTCCAGATACATCACCTCATCTTCAAAAGAGGCATAGCCTTCGCTATCGCAGGTCGTGGCGCGGATAAAGGCGACGTTCGGCGCGATGGCCTTATAGAAGAGGTATTCCTGCTTATCGATTTCCACCAGTTTGATCAGATCTTCCCTGGTCACTTCATTGAGTTTCCCGCCCTGCTGCCGCGGGTCGACGAAAGTGCCGATGCCGATATTGCTTAAAATACCGGGCTGGTGAGCGGCCGAGGCGCGGATGGCCTGGGTCAAAATGCCTTGCGGATAGTTGTAGGCGCTAATCTTGTTCTGTTCGGCCAGGTCGGAAATACGCGGCGATTGACCCCAATGACCGCACAGCGCCCATTTGACCAGTCCTTCCTGCGCCAGCGGGCTAATGCCTCTTTCCGCCCGATCCCCCAACCCCGTCGGGCTGATTAAGGCAAGGTTACGCGGCGACTGGCTGGTTTTATAGCGTTCGGCCAAGGCGGTAATTAACGTGGTCGCTTCAAGAATTCCCCCGCCTGCGCCTAATACGCAAAGCGTCGCTTCATCCGGAATATAGTTGACCGCCTCGGCGGCAGATAATACCGGGACCCTGCCATTTACTCTTTGCGGCTTTTCCAATTTCATAGGTACTCCTAATCATGACCGAATATACCCGATAACTTTTCAGATGCGGCAAGCCAACACACCTGCCGCTTGAATGCCAACGGGTATGGCTGTTTATTCAGGAACCCGGACGGATTCCTGTTTTAAGGTTTAAATAAACGCGGTTTTATGATTGATGTAATATATTTAAAACGGCCCTCAAATCTTTAATCGCTATCTGCCCGGGAGCCGATGCTTTTTTCAACGCGCCGAACGTTGCCGCCGACCCGAATACTTCACCCGATAAGCGTGAAATAATGCCCGACTGCGCCATAGACATGGTAATAATGGGGCGGTCGGCATATTTCTCATACATTTCCAGCGTGGCGGCCAGCAGCGTCAGAACATCGTTTTTGTTTTGCGGCATCAGGGCGATTTTCGGAATATCGGCCCCCAGCTGCTGCATTTTGCGCAAACGGCCGACGATCTCGTCTTTAGGCGGAGTTTTATGGAAATCATGATTGGAGACAACGACTTTCACCCCGCGGGCATGGGCATGGGCTATGGTCGCGCCGACGGCTTGATCGCCGGTAAAAAGCTCCAGGTCGATCATGTCTACCAGGCCGCTATCAATCAGCTTTTGATTCAGGGAAATATAATCATCGGACGATATCTCTTTCTCCCCTCCCTCCTTGGCGCTGCGGAAGGTAAAGAGGATCGGCCGGTGGGGAATGATGCCGCCGAGCTGGCGCGCCGCGTCAATCACGCTGTCGATATTCGCCACATCGGCAAAATGATCGCTACGCCACTCCAGAATATCGAAGTCGAAATCGCGGTAATATTGCGCTTCCGACTTCACCGCCGACACATCTTTTCCCATCAATGAGACGATAATTTTGGGCGCGCCCTCGCCTATCACCACGTTTTTCACTGTTACGGTTTTCATTCTTTTCCCTTCCATTAATGCCTTGCAGCCATAAATATAAACCACGCATCCGCCGTTCTATTCTTTGGCGATAAGAGACGTAACATAATCCGTAACCGATAATTATGCGTTGAACCCCATAACCTTTTTAATATATTCCAGCGGAAAATCTTTCCCGGTCCACAGCTTGAACTGTTCCGCGCCCTGCCATAACAACATCCCATAGCCATCGACCGTTTTACAGCCGACCTCCGTCGCCATTTGCAATAGCTTGGTGATATGGGGGTTGTAGACGCATTCGGAGACCAGCAAATCAGGGCGCAGCATCGATTTGTCGCTGACGACGCATTCATTTTCCAGCGGCTTCATCCCCACCTTGGTGCCGTTGGTCAGGATATCGGCATCGGCAATCGCCCGGGCGAACGCTTTCTGGTCGGCCAGATCGGTAACCGTTACCGTACAATCCGTATTGTCGTTAACCCGTTTCGCAAAGGCGAGCGCCTCTTCGTAGAACTCATCGCGGCGGTTAAACAGCATGATTTCCCTGATGCCTTCGATAGCCGCCTGCGCGCCGATGGCGGTAGATGCCCCGCCGGCGCCCACCAGCACCATTTTTTTACCGACAATATCAAAACCGGTTTCTTTAATGGCCCGAATATGTCCGGTTCCGTCGGTGTTGTATCCTCTGAGGTAATCATTGTCGTTTACAATGGTATTAATGGCGCCAACCAATTTGGCCGCGGGGGTTAATTCATCCACATATTTACAAGCCAGCTGCTTGTTAGGCATGGAAACGCCGGTACCGCGCATTTTTAAGGCCTTAAGCCCCTCAATCGCCTTGCCAAAAGTGGTGTTGTCGACCTCGAAAGCCATATAGGTATAAGGCAAGCCGACTTTTTCCAGCGCTTTATTCTGCATTTCGGGAGACAGACTGTGTCTGATGGGATAAGCCATTAATCCGATCAGCTCATATTTTGCAGTAACATCCATTATAAACTCCTCACTGTATTATTATACTGCCTGATTCACGCCCTATATTCTTTACACTTCAAGATAACGGGCGTATTTAATTTTCGATAATGCTCACGTCTATTGATAAGATTACTGAAAGAATCGCTCGCCAAAACGCAAATCATTTTCTGGAATTTTGAATACCTTATAGTAACGAACAAAGACCACTATCGCGGTGATAAAGGCGATGCTGGCGAATACCACATCCAGTAATATGATGTATTGCAAGCCAATGGTGGATAAATAACCGGTAATCAGCGGAATAACGAAATTGGCCAATCCGCCCATCATCATATAAACGCCGGTGACTTTGGCTTTGCTTTTGGGAAAAAACTCCGACATAACGGAAACGCCAAGCTGTAATATCCCGCCGGCGGCGGAGAACCCGATGATAAACGACCCCACATTACACACCAGCGGCGACGGATAGAGATAAATAACGATCCCGGTAATAACGGCTAATCCGGCGTTAAAGACATTGGCCCACACCGGGCGAACCATGCTTTTGAGCAGGAAGGCAAAGAAAAATACGCACACCAGCGAGCCCAGGCTATAGTAGGAGATGGTTTTTAACGCCTCGGCTTCCCCCATGCCGCCAAAGGCCATCGCGTATTTCGGCATCCACACCACGATGACGTAAAAGGTCGAGAATGCCGCCACGCCAAACACGATGGAGGCCACGCCTTCCAGCCATGCCAGCGGCTTGCTGTTCATCTGCGGCAGCTCTTTGGCGATGCTGGCGTCCACCAGTTGGCTGGGGAATTTACTCTTCAGCACCAGCAGCGTGACCAGAAGGAACAGCACGCCGGGTATAATCATCGCGTAGCCGTACCATATCTGACTGACCAGCAGGTAGCTGACCAGCATGGGATAAAACATCTGACCGAAAGAGACCATGGCCTTAACCAGGATCACCGCGGAGCCCGACGTTTTGGGATAGCACTCCATCAGCGCCGGATAACCGCCGGTGTCCAATGCCGCATTCGCCGCGCCGACGCAGAAAGCCAGCACAAACGCCACGATCAGATTAGGACTGAGCAGGATGCCGAAGAAGAACAGCAGATATAGCGCGATACCCAGGAAAATAACCGAGCGCCGGCCAAATTTATCCGAGATGACGCCGAAGAACAGGATGCTGATCAGCCTCCCCAGCCCTATCCCGGAAATCACGTAGGCGATCCCGGCGCTATCGGTGTTAAACTTTTCCGCCAGAGGCGTCATATTCTGCGCCAGGGTAATAACGCTGACGCCGTGAAGAAAATAGCTCAAATATATGCCGATGACGGCTAATAAAAATGGCGTGTTGAAGGCCTTGTTCTGGCTCATGCTTTTCTCCGCTTATCGTTAATGTTTTCATTACATAGATTTTCCGGACGGGATTATGCTGGCCGTCTTACTTTTCTTTTTGCTGTTTTTTGTCAGGTTGAAATCACAGTTCTTATAAAACACCGTTAAATTAATACCTGTATTTAATGTATATAACCATGACAATGATTAACACGTAAGATAAGGTTTTTGTTTTCAATTTTATTGCATGGCGCAGGGAAGGCCCCCGCCTCCCTTGTTGATAATTTGTTTGTTATTTTACAAAATCAACACATAGCCTGAATGATAAAGGACGCGCCGTGGCGGCGCGGCACAATTTTTTCATTTTGCGAAGTAGTTAAAACTTATTTAAGCCAAAGAGTGATGGATAACGTAAAATATTTTTATCCGCAACCCGGCGGCCAGGTCACGATTATCATTATCTCTGTTTGGCTGCGTCTTAAATTAACAACTTATTTACCGTGCCATGCCGCCTTAAGCGGTAAAAAGGACATGCTATATTGCACGGCGCCATAATAATTTTGCACGCCGCTCGCCGGGGTCCTTGCGCTTCCCTTCCACTCTGTATAATTCTTCGATGTTATTAAGCGACCGGATATCCCTCAGCGCCGGGTAATATGACTCGGCCAGCGGCAGATGCCGCCGGCCGGCAGTAGAGTGAATAGCGCGTTAATGCCACGAGAAACCGTATGAATTTAAAGCAATTACACTATTTTAAGCGTCTGGCTGAAAAGCAGCATTATACGGAAGCGGCGTCGAGCCTGTTTATCGCCCAACCTTCGTTAAGCCATGCGATATCCGAGCTTGAAAAAGAGCTGGGAGTGACGCTATTTGAAAAATCCGGCAGGAATGTGCGCATAACGCAGTGCGGCAAAATATTTTTACCCTATGTGGAAAATGCGCTGCTTGAGCTGGAAAACGGCCGTTTTGCGCTACGCCAGATAAGCGGTACTCAGGAGGACGTTATCAGCCTGGGTTTTATCTATACCATGGGAGAGACGGTGGTTCCACGGCTGATCGACCGTTTTATCCGTCTCCCCGGTAATGAAAACAAACGCTTTCGCTTTTATCAGGGAACCACCGCCTCGATTGTGCAAGACCTGAAGGCGGACAAGTTCGATCTGGCGCTCTGTTCTCTGGCGCCGGAAGAGCCGGAAATCGAGTTTATCCCGTTAATCAGTCAGGAGCTGGTGCTGGTGACCGCCCGCAACCATCCATTGGCGCAGCGCCGTGAAAGTGAAATCGCCCTGGAGGAGGCCATCCCCTATCCGTTTATCTTTTATTCGCCGGAAAGCGGATTACGTCAGTTTATCGACAGGATGTTTATGCAAAAAAAACTGCTCCCTGAGGTCGCCTGTTACGTCGAGGAGGATACGGCGATGGCAGGGCTGGTGAGCATTGATTACGGTATTGCGATTATGCCGCGCACCGGTACGCTGTCGCGTGCCGACGTTCACGTCATGGGCATTAAAGATCCCGGTCCGACGCGCTATATCCATCTGGCGACCCGGAAAGACCAGGCGTTATCGCCCGCCGCGCTGGCGTTCAAGAAATTTATCTTCAGCGATTGCCAGCGGATGCAGTTCAGGTAGCGCGGCCATTGCGCGTCAAACCTGAAGCTGATTTATCTTTATCGCGCCGCGGCGCTCCTTCATATTGCGATAGCCGATAAACAACGCGATCAGGAAACCGACGGCCGAGAGGCCGACATCAAACCACATAATACTGGCGATGCTGGTTTGCGATAATTTAGCGGTGATCAACGGAATAGTGAAAGTGGCCAGGCTGCCGGCGCTATAAAAAATACCGGTGGCCTTCCCTTTGGCATGAGGGAAACGCATCGCCATCAGCGTCAGCCCCAGCTGCATTACGCCCCCCGCGGCGGAAAAGCCGATCACGAAGGCGAAGACCATCACGGTCGTCACGGTAGGATGCAGGCACACCGTCAACAGCGCCACAAAGGATATAAACGTATACAGCATCAACAGGGTGGTTGAACTGACCGTTTTTTTCACCAGACCGGCGGTGATAAACACGCACAGCAGGGAACCCACGGTATAGATACTCAGCAGCCTGATCGACGAGGTATAGGGCATCCCCGCCACAAACTGCCCGTACTGCGCCAACCATTGGCTGACCAGATAGAACGTCGCCATGGAAATGTAGCCATAAAGGGTAAAGCTGACGAGATCCAGCATCCTACAGGGGCTGCCTTCGGCCATCGGCGGTTCGGCGATATTGGTTTCTTTCTCCGCCTCGGGCTGGGAGCCGTGAGGCGGAAAAGGACATCGGAACAGGCACAGTGCGTTAAGCAACATAATGCTGGCGGCAATCAGGAACGCCCAGCCGAACCAGAGTTCGAACCAGACCAGCACGCTGATGATCATCGGTAAAATAAACTGACCGCCGGAAACAAACGCTTTGATCAGGATATTGGCGGTACTGGGGGTATTGGGAAACGCTTCCATCAATGTCGGATAGGTGCCGGAGTCGAGAAAACTGTTCGCCATCCCGGCCAGAAAACCAAAGCAGTAGGCGACGACGATGCTTTCCGTACTGAGGATCCCCAGAAAAAACCCCAGATAGCAGGCCATCCCCAGATAGATAAAAGGCCGCCGGCCGAAGCGATCGGAAAGCATGCCCGCCACGAGCAAAACACTTAACCTGCCAATCCCCAGAGAGGAAATCACTACCGATACCCCGGCCGCATCGGTCTGCCACTGTTGCTGCAAATGGGCCATATTCAGACTGATCAGGATAACGCCCATACCGTGGACCAGATAATTGAGATATAACCCGAAAGATGTTGCTATGTACTTGTTTTTCATAATAAACCTTTTTGGAAAGGATGTTTTTATGGCGTCGCCGCTATTTCCTTTCCTGTACTTGCCGCAAAAAACTGTCTGTCAGGCACGCTCTCGCCCCTTTTCCCGCTGGAGGTTCGGCAAATCAGTTTAAAGCGTGAATAAATATATGAGTCAGCGCATGACAAATATCATTTCTTAATGTATTCCCATGCTAGCAACTCTCCCCATCAATAAATAATTCATTTTTTGAGGCTAATTCATAGATTGTATCTATAGACTGTATTTATAAAAGAAAACAAGCGTATTTCCGACATAAAATAGCGTATGTCAGGGTTATTTTTTAAAATTTGTGACAAAGGAAACATATTGTTTATTTTTATGACGCGGGTCATATTTTTCATACATTACATAGGACAAATCGTGCAATATTTCGGCAGTCGAGAGCGTTATTTTTACGCCGCAATATCCATATCTGAAAATATATTTATTCCGTTAACGGCGGTATCATCGCTGCGGCATCATTAGCGGCGTCGTTCAGCAAGGTATGGTAAATGGCGTTAATTTCCTGCGCGACCTGTTCTTTCCCGTTATTGGCGTTAATCACAAAGTGAGCGCTTTCCAGATAGAGCGGATCGCGCGTTTTGATAATGCCGCCAATCTCTTCGGTAATCGATAATCCCGTCAGGGAGGGGCGCTGGCTCACCGCCGGATTCGAGCGCAGGCGCTTGACCACCGTCTCTGCCGATGTCGCAAGATAAAAAACAATACCTTTGCTTTTCATGTGATTGCGGTTCTCCTGCGCGATCACCATCCCGCCGCCGGTGGCAATGATGCAGCCAGAGAGGGTAACCTCTTTCAATATCCGGCCTTCGATTATGCGAAAGTTGTCCCACCCCTGTTCATCGACGATTTGCGCGATAGTCTTGTTGGTTTTTTTCTGCACCACCTCGTCCGTATCAATGAAATCCAGTTTTAAACGGGCCGCCAGCATCTTTCCTACCGTGGTTTTACCTGACGCGCGCGGGCCGACAAGTATGATGGTATTGATCATGAATTTGTCCTGTTAGCACAATCGTTCCAGATTATGGGAATAGAGTTCGGCCGCCACGGATTGATATATCTTCCACGCTAAATAATCCCCGTCGGTATAGACCGCACGAAAAGCGTCGTAATCGGGAAAAAAACGCATGGTGTTATTCCCGATACGATTATTTATCTTTTCAATGATGGCGCTGATCCTTTCTTTGCGTTTTTTGTTCATCAGCGTCAGGGTTTCGCTGACGGCGGGAGGTATTTCCCGCTCTCCCTTTTCCCATTTGCGCCACATTTCCGTATCATTATCACCCGCAATATAGTTTGCCGCTTCGTCGATGCTCATAAAAAAAAGCTGGCGCAGAGCCTGTAGTTCCAAATGGTTCATAATACGCTGACTCCAGGAATGATTTGGATGAGTTGCTAACTAGATAGCACTCTATTTTGCCACGGGGAATGATCGTCATCATAATAATGCAGAATGACAAGAGTGTTATAAGAAAGTCATGATGACCGTCTTAAAATAAATAACATCGCGCCGCCTGACGGAGGAAGGGAATTTTTCGTCGATGACGGGCGGCGAGCGATACGTGAAAAGGCGGCCGGCCCCGCTGAGGGCCCCCGCCGCGGCTACTTTATCATCCGGCAATACTGACGGCGGACGCCTCATCCCGATAGCCGAGTACTACCTCCTCCAGCGCTCTTAGCGCCTGCGCCACGTCCGCCGTGCTTACCGACTCGTCGGGATGATGGCTGATGCCCCCCCGGCAGCGAACGAACAGCATGGCGACCGGCCAGCGTTCGGCTATGGCTATCGCGTCGTGCCCCGCGCCGCTCGGCAACAGCGGCGCGCGCCCCTGCACCTGCGTCACCGCCCGGCTCAACCGCTGCTGCAAAGCCGCATCGCAGCGGGTGGCCGCAATCCGGTAATACTCTTCGGCGCCGAACCGGCAGCCGCGCGCGCCGCCAATCTCGTCGCCCAGCGCCAGCAGCTTGTGCAGCAACGCATCCAGCGCCGTATCGTCCGGACCGCGGATATCCAGCGTCAAACGCACCTCGCCGGGAATAACGTTGGCGGCCCCCGGCAAACATTGCAGGGTGCCGAAGGTGGCGACCAGGTAGGGATCGCTCTCCCGCGTCAGGCGCTCCGCCCGCACCATCCAGTGCGCCGCCGCAGCCAGCGCATCCTGACGCTGCGTCATCGGCACCGTCCCGGCGTGTCCCGCCACGCCGTGAAAGGCGCAGTTCAGCCGCCGCGCCCCGTTGATGGCCGTGACCACCCCCAGCGCCAGATCCTGCTGTTCCAGGCAGGGGCCCTGCTCGATATGCAGCTCAAGGTAGGCGGCAATATCGCCGGCCGGACGCGCCGCCCGGGCAATCGCCTGCGCATCCAGCCCGGCGTTTCGCAACGCCTGTTCCACCGTGATGCCCTGCGCGTCCCGACGGCTCAGCCAGTTCGCCGGCCAGGTGCCGGTCAGCCCGCGGCTGCCCAGCAGGGTAATGCCGAAGCGGGTACCCTCTTCATCGCCGAACCCGACGATCTCCAGGGCGACCGGCAGGCGAATGGCCCGCCGGTGCAGAGAGCGTACCGTTTCAATCGCCGTCAATACGCCCAGCATACCGTCGTAGCGTCCGGCATTGCGCACCGTATCCAGATGCGAGCCCAACAACAGCGCCGGCGCGTCCGGCCGCCGGCCTTCATAGCGCCCGCAGATATTGCCGACGCTGTCCTGCCAGACCCGCATCCCGGCTTCACGCATCCATTCGCCCACCAGCGCATTGGCGCGCAGGTGTTCCGGCGACAGGTATACCCGGGTGAGCTGCCCGGCGGTTTCACTGATTTCCGCCAGCGCGTCGCAGCGGGCCATCACCTGCCCGGCGGCGGCGAGCGCGGCGGACGCCGACATCGGGGCATCACTCATGCAGATTCCTCATTGGCGGCGTAGCAATCCCACGCGGCCTGCAACGCCGCCCCCTGCGTCGAGCGGAACCCCAGCCGATTCAGCACCGCTTCCAGCGCGCTCAGCGTCTGCATCACGCAGTCTTTGCGGGCGTTATAGCCCATGGTGCCGATGCGCCAGATCTTGCCCTGCAGCGGTCCGAACGAGGTGCCGATCTCAATGGCGAAATCCTCCAGCAGCATTTTACGCACCTGCTCGCCGTGGATCCCCTGCGGGATCACCACCCCCAGCACGTTGTTCATCCGGTGGTCGAGATCGCCGAAGGTGCCGAGCCCCATCGCCTGAATACCGGCCACCAGCGCCGCCCCCTGCAAGGCATGGCGGGCGATACAGCGATCCAGCCCCTCTTCCAGAATGATCCGCGCGCATTCGCGGGCCGCGAACAGCATGCTGGTGGCTTCCGTATGATGGTTGAGACGCTCCGGCCCCCAGTAGTCCATCACCATGCCGAGATCAAAATAGTTGGAGTAGATCATTTCGTCCTCGCCGTCCCGATGGGCGTCGGTACGGATCCCCTGCTCGACGCATTTGCGGCGGCGGATCGTCGCCTCCATCCGCGGGCTCAGGGTAATGGGCGAACTACCGGACGGTCCGCCCAGGCATTTTTGCAGCCCGGCGGAAACCGCATCCAATCCCCAGCGATCGGTTTCCAGCGCGTTGCCGCCGAAAGAGGCGGTGGCATCGGTATAAAACAGCACGCCGTGACGGCGGCAAATATCGCCCAGTTCTTCCAGCGGTTGCAGCATGGTGGTCGAGGTATCGCCCTGCACCGTCAGCAGCAGGCGGGGACGCACGGTTTTGATGGCGTCTTCGATGCGATCCGGGGTAAACACCTCGCCCCAGGGCGCCTCGATGGTATGCACCTCGGCGCGGCAACGGCGGGCGATTTCGCACAGCAGATGGCCGAAGCGGCCGAACACCGGCACCAGCACTTTGTCGCCGGGGCGAATGGCCGACAGCAGAATCGCCTCTATCCCGGCCCGCGACGTGCCGTCCACCAGCATCGTCCAGCGATTTTCGCTACGGAACAGCCGGCGGTACAGTTCCATCACCTGATTCATATAGTCGGTCATCGCCGGGTCGTACTGACCGACCAGTTGACTGGCCATCGCCCGCAACACCCGCGGGTCGGCATTGATTGGCCCCGGCCCCATCAGCAGGCGATGGGGAGGATTGATCTGCGCAGACAGCTCGCTATTCATTGTGGTTTGCTCCAAGCTTTTGTTTTATCGAAATACTCTTTTTCAAAGGGCGCAAAGTATTACGCCTCCGCCAGCCCGCGCACCGAGGCGATAAACTGCTTCAGCTCCGCGGTCTGCGGGCTGGCGAACAGCGTTTTGCTGTCGCCCTGCTCCCACACCTTGCCCTGATGCATAAACACCACCCGATCGCCCACTTCCCGGGCAAAGTTCATCTCATGCGTCACCAGAATCAGCGTCATGCCTTCGGCGGCAAGCTGTTCCAGCACTTTCAGCACTTCGCCCACCAGTTCCGGGTCCAGCGCCGAGGTAATTTCATCGCACAGCAACACCTTCGGGTTCATCGCCAGCGCCCGCGCAATGGCCACGCGCTGCTGCTGACCGCCCGACAGGCTGGCGGGGTAATAGTCGATTCGTTCCCCCAGCCCCACCTTGTTCAGCACCTGTTCCCCCAGCGCGCGGCATTCGGCGGCGCTTTTTCCCAGCACCCGGCGCGGCGCCAGCATCACGTTCTCCAGCGCGGTCATATGGGGAAACAGGTTAAAATTCTGGAACACCATTCCCACGGAACGGCTGATTTCGCGCGCCTGTGAGTCGCGGTCGGTCACCGTCATGCCGCCCAGCTTGATGCTGCCTTCCTGATACCCTTCCAGGCCGTTGATACAGCGCAGCAGGGTGCTTTTGCCGGAACCGCTGCGCCCGATAATCGAAATGACTTCGCCCATTTCAATATCCAGATCCACGCCTTTCAGCACATGGTTGCGGCCGTAATATTTCTGCACCTGATTAATGGTGATGAGCGGCATTGAATTTCTTCTCCAGATAACGGCTGTAATAGGAAAGCGGATAGCACATCAGGAAATAGCCCAGCGCCACCAGACCGAAAACCTTGAACGGCTGATAGGTGACGTTGTTCAGCATGGTGCCCGCCTTGGTCAGTTCGACGAAACCGATAATCGACGCCAGCGCCGTGCCCTTGATTACCTGCACGGAAAAGCCTACCGTCGGCGCGATGGCGATACGCATCGCCTGCGGCGCAACTACCCGGTAGAGCGTTTGCCCGAAATTCAGCCCCAGACAGCGCGACGCCTCCCACTGCCCTTTGGGCAACGCCTCTACGCTGCCGCACCAGATATCCACCAGAAACGCGCTGGTAAACAGCGTCAGCGCCAGCGCCGCCGCCGTCCAGGGGCTGACGTCGATGCCGAACAGCGCCAGTCCGAAAAAGGCGAGGAACAGCTGCATCAGCAGCGGCGTGCCCTGAAACAGCTCGGAATAGAGACGGATAGCGCGCGTCGGCCATTTGCGCCTGGTGAGCCGCAACAGCATCAGCGGCAACGTCACCACGGCGCCGCCGATAAAGGCCGTCAGCGACAGCAGCAGGGTCCAGCGCGCCGCCAGCAGCAGGTTGCGGACGATGTCCCAGTCGGTAAAAGTCATCATGACGGCTGACTCCCCAGAAAGCGCCGGCCCGCCAGCAGCAACAGTTGACGCATCAGGACCGACAGCGCCAGATAGCACAGCGTGGTCGCCAGATACACCTCGAAACTCAGGAAAGTACGCGACTGGATCAGGTTGGCGGCAAAGGTCAGCTCCTCATAGGCAACCTGCGATACCACCGACGATCCCAGCATCACGATAATGCACTGGCTGACCAGCGCCGGATAAATCCGCTGCAGCGACGGCGGCAGAATCACCCGGAAAAACGTCTGCCAGCACGACAGCCCCAGCACTCTGGCCGCTTCCCATTGACCTTTCGGCGTCACCTGAATGCCCGCGCGGATAATTTCCGTGCTATAGGCGCCCAGATTGATCAGCATCGCCAGCAGCGCCGCCTGCCCGGCGGTAAGTTTCCACCCCAGGCTGGGCAGGCCGAAGACGATAAAAAACAGCTGCACCACAAACGGCGTATTGCGGATCGCCTCGACATAGAGGCCCCACAGCCTGCCCGGCAGCGTGGGTTTTCCGCTGCGCAAGGCGGCGCCGCAGATACCGATGGCGATGCCGCCGATGGTTGCCAGCGCCGTCAGCTCAATGGTGACCCATAAGCCCGCCAGCAGCTCAGGCCAGAACGGCAACAGGGCGGTAAAATCAAGCTGATAGGTCATCGCCGGCCCCCGTTATGCCTTGATGCTGTCAGGCAGCGGCGCTTTAAGCCATTTTTCCGACAGGGCGTTAAGGGTGTTGTCTTGCAAAGCCTTGTCGATTAACGCGTCCACTTTGGCTTTTAACGCCGGCTCATTTTTTTTCAGGCCGATGTAGCACGGCGAATCTTTCAGCATAAATTTCGCCACCGGCGCTTTGGTCGGATTCTGCGCGGCGATGGCCGCCACCACCAGGTTGCCGGTAGCGATGTATTCCACCTGGCCGGACAGATAAGCGGACAGCGTGGTGTTGTTATCTTCGTAGCGTTTAATCCGCGCCTCTTTCGGCGCAATCTCCGTCAGCACCATATCTTCCACCGCCCCGCGCGTTACCCCGACGTTCTTGTCCCGCAGCGCCTCCGGCGCGCCGACCTCGCCTGCCTGCGGACCAAACACGCCGAGGAAGAACGGCGCGTAGGCGCGGCTGAAGTCGATCACTTTTTCGCGCTCGGCGTTTTTACCCAGGCTGGAAATCACCAGATCCACTTTATTGGTTTGCAGATAGGGGACGCGGTTGGCGCTGGTGACCGGCACCAGCTGCAACTTCAGTTTCATCTCCTGCGCCAGATAGCGCGCAATGTCGATGTCATACCCCTGCGGCTGTAAATCCGTCCCCACCGATCCAAACGGCGGGAAATCCTGCGGCACCGCCACGCGCAGCACGCCGCGCTTCTCGATATCCTGCAGCTGGTCGGCCATCACGCCGCCGGCATGTGTCAGTAACAGCGCGGCGCCGGCTATCGCCAGCAAACATTTTTTAATGCCCAGCTTTTTGATCAACATCGTATCTGCCCCCGGTTAAATTATTTTGAAACGAAAGATTCTTTAAACGCAAAAATTGAAACCATCGTTGCAAATTCAAGCAAGGAGCATGCCAGCATTAATGAACGGCGGGAGATAGCGTAACCGCTGCCGTTATGGTTCGCCTAGCGGACAAAAGCGCAACGGAGTTGAACCAAATTGGTGCGTCAGCACCATTTTCGTGCCCCGCTATCGCTGTTCCAGTTCGTCCAGCTCGCTATAAAGAGCGGCAATATGATGAATGCGCTGGCGGCCGTCGCGCAGCATTTCATGCAGTAACGCGTTGCTGAGCAGATTGACCAGGCTCATGGCGGAGGCGTAGCTGTCAAAGGCGGAAACGCTGTCCAGGGGCGCGTACAGCGACCAGGTTGCCAATGACGGCAAGGCGTGCGCCTGCGGTTCGCACAACAACAGTACCGGGATCCGCCTGGCGTGCAGCTCCGCCAGTAACGGTTGGATAATCCGGGAGCGGCGGCGGAAAGCCACCACCACCACCACATCCTCTTCATTCACATCCACCAGCTCCTCCGACAGCGTTTGCCCCGGCTGAACCAGCAGCATCACCTGCTGGCGGATCTGCACCAGCTGCTGGCGCAGATGCAGCGCCACCGGATAGCTGTTGCGCAGGCCGACGATGCACAGGCGCCGCGCCCGCATCATGGCGGCGATAACCGCCCCGAAACACGCCGGATCGATCTGATTGATCCACTGGGTCAGATTCGCCATTTCCTGTTTGTAATGGCGCGCCAGCAGGGTATTGCCCTGCACCGCGTCACGGTGATCCGCCAGCGGCATCCCGCTCTGGCGCAGCGTGCGCAACTCCTCGCGCATGGCGCGATAGCTGGCGTAGCCGAGGCGCTTGAACAAGCGGCTGACCGTGGCTTTGGATACGCCGCTCAGCCGCGCCAGCTCAGCGCTGTTGTAGCCGATCAAATCATCGATATGGTCGAAAATAAAATCCGCAACCCGCTGTTCCTGTGGGGAAAGTTCGCTGTAGCGATGCCGTAACCGTTCATCAATCTGCTTCATGACGCTATTCACCTATCGGCTGTAACTTTCGTTTCAGTTTATTTCATCGCAACATACCACAAGCCGACGATGATTAAACAGCCGGCAAAACTGGAACGGCGTTTGCTTAACACCAGGGTGACTTGATTTCCCCAACCGCCGGACAAAAAAGGAACCACGGCATGATGCAAAGCAATAGCGCGCCACTGGGCATGGCGGTGACGCCACATCATTTGGCCAGCGCCAGCGCGCAGGCCATTCTGCGCGAAGGGGGCAACGCCATTGAAGCGATGGTGGCGGCGGCGGCCACTATCGCGGTGGTTTATCCCCATATGAACGGACTCGGCGGCGACGGATTCTGGTTAATTCTGCCGCCCCAGGGCGAGCCGATCGCCATCGACGCCAGCGGCGCGGCGGGCCGGCTTGCCAGCCGCGACTTTTATCAGGGCGAAACCCGCATTCCGCATCGCGGCCCCAAGGCCGCGCTGACCGTCGCCGGAACGGTGGGCGGCTGGCAGGAAGCGCTGAAATTCTCTCAGGAACTGGGGGACAGCGCGCTGCCCGTCGCCCGTTTACTCTCCGACGCCATCCGCTATGCGGCCGACGGCATTCCCGTTACGCAGTCGCAGGAGGACGCGCTCACCCAGCACTATCACGAGCTGGCCGACCTGCGGGAGTTCAGCCGGGTTTTCATGCCGCAGGGCGCCATTCCCCGCGCCGGCAGCCGCTTCACCCAGCCCGATCTGGCCGATACGTTGACGCTGCTGACGCTGGAAGGACTGGACGGCTTTTACCGCGGTTCGCTGGCTGAGCGTTTCGCGCAGCAAATGACCCTGGCCGGCATGCCGCTGACTCATGATGATTTGGCGAACTACCGCGCCAGACGCACTACGCCGCTGCGCCTGCGGCACAGCAAAGGCGATATTTATAACCTCGCGCCGCCGACCCAGGGGCTGGTGTCATTAGCCATCCTCGGCCTGACCGACCACCTCGCCATGGCGGATTTAAGCGACAGCCAGACCGTGCACCGCATTGTCGAAGCCACCAAGCTGGCTTTCGGCCTGCGCGACCGGTTTATCACCGACCCCAAAATGATGACCCAGGACGTTCAGGCGCTGCTGGCGCCCGACAGGCTCGGCATCATGGCGCACCGGATCGATACCCGCCGCGCCGCGCCGTGGAACGCGGGCAAAGGCCCCGGCGATACGGTATGGATGGGGGTATGCGATAGCAGCGGGCTGTGCGTCTCTTTTATTCAGAGCATCTACCACGAATTCGGCAGCGGCGTGGTACTGCCGGGAACCGGGGTGCTATGGCAGAATCGCGGCGCCGCTTTCAGCCTTGACCCCGGCCATCTGCTGGCGCTGGAGCCCGGCAAACAGCCGTTCCATACCTTAAATCCGGCGGCGGCAAGGCTGTCGGACGGCCGCACCATGGTCTACGGATCGATGGGCGGCGACGGCCAACCCCAGACGCAGGCCGCGCTGTTTATCCGCCACGTGCTTCAGGGATTACCGCTGCAACAGGCAATCACCGCCCCGCGCTGGCTGCTGGGCCGCACCTGGGGGCAATCTTCCGATACCCTGAAACTTGAAGATCGCTTTAATCCCGCCACCGTCGACGCGCTGCGCGCACTGGGTCATGACGTCGAGTTGCTGAGCGGCTTTAGCGAAACCGTCGGCCATGCGGGGGCCATCGTCCGCCATACCAACGGCATGCTGGAAGGGGCGTTCGATCCCCGCAGCAACGGCAGCGCCGCGGGCTTTTAATTTTGTTAAACGTTGTTCTTCTCAGGAGCCGTTCCGATGCAACTTGATGACATTAACCATCCCAGCGTACTGGCCGACGTAAGCGCCGCCTTTTACCGCTATGAAAAAGCCTTGACGAGTAACGATATAGAAGTACTGGATGAACTGTTCTGGTCCCACGGCCACACCGTTCGCTATGGGGCAAGTGAAAACCTTTACGGCATCGATGAAATACGCGCGTTCCGTCTTGCCCGTCCGTCCGCCGGACTGGAGCGCACGCTGCAAAATACGGTGATCACCACTTACGGCGACGATATGGCGGTGGCCAGTACGGAATTCCGCCGCGAGGGCAGCGCTAAAATCGGCCGCCAGATGCAAACCTGGGTGAAACTGCCTGAGGGATGGCGCATCGTCGCCGCGCACGTCAGCCTGATGAGCGAGTAGGCGAATGACGGGAAATATCCACGCCCCCTCCACGCCGTAATGGGTAAAAAATCCCCCTCCGCGGCGGGAGAATATTGTTAACTGAATCACACTCCCGCGGCGGGCAATATTCCCCCAGGATTGCCCCTGCGCCATATATCAAATTACGCGAGAAAACCACCACGCCTATTTTTGCTATAATTAACGCAATGGCGACGATTTCCCCAAATTATATTGGGCGCAAATCGCCCGTCGCCACTTCCCGACCGGCACATTATATCGCCCCGTAGTTTATTGATAAAACAAACAATAATCGGCAATTGACGGCCTGAGAAAAATGCTTATTCCAGACGAATAAGCTCAGCGAAAACAGGTCGCATAACCAATTGTTTTAAATAATATACGTGGAAAATTCTTCAATATTAAAATCCGTCCCCTTATCCAATTATATGAAAATGATAGTATTAAAATCGCACTATTTATTATGTAAGGGTTACGACAAATTCAGAACATGGGGGGTTGTCTCAGAATTTCATTATGGTAGGGTATAGGGCGTTTAATCATTACCAGGACAGCGCTATAGAATTATAAATGACCATAGGAAAACAATAATTTCATGGCAATTAAACTTGAAGTAAAGCATCTTTATAAGATATTTGGCGAGCATCCTAACCGGGCATTTAAACTGATTGATAAGGGTTTAAGCAAGGATCAGATTTTTGAAAAAACGGGTCTGACGCTCGGTGTGAAAGATGCCAATCTGGCCATTGAAGAAGGCGAGATATTTGTCATCATGGGGTTATCCGGTTCCGGCAAATCAACCATGGTACGCCTTCTCAATCGTCTGATAGAACCGACCCGCGGTCAGGTTCTGATTGATGGCGAAGATATCGCCCAAATATCCGACGCGGCGCTGCGCGACGTGCGGCGTAAGAAAATCAGTATGGTGTTTCAGTCGTTTGCGCTGATGCCGCATCTGAATATCCTCAACAACACCGCATTCGGTATGGAGTTGGCGGGGATGGCGAAAGAAGAACGCGAGCAGAAAGCGCTGAACGCCCTGCAACAGGTCGGCCTGGAAGCTTACGCCACCTCCTACCCGGATGAACTGTCCGGCGGGATGCGGCAGCGCGTCGGGCTGGCGCGGGCGTTGGCCAACGACCCCGACATCCTGCTGATGGACGAAGCCTTCTCCGCGCTCGACCCGCTGATCCGCGCCGAAATGCAGGATGAGCTGATCAAGCTGCAATCGCGCAACCAGCGCACCATCGTCTTTATCTCGCACGATCTGGATGAAGCCATGCGCATCGGCGATCGCATCGCCATTATGCACGGCGGCGAAGTGATTCAGGTCGGCACGCCGGACGAAATTCTCAATAACCCGGCCAATGACTACGTGCGCACCTTCTTCCGCGGCGTGGACATCAGCCACGTATTCAGCGCCAAGGATATCGCCCGCCGCCGTCCGGTGACGCTTATCCGCAAAACGCCGGGCGTCGGACCGCGCTCGGCGCTGAAAATCCTGCAGGACGAAGATCGCGATTACGGCTACGTGCTGGAGCGCGGCCAGAAATACATCGGCGTCGTCTCTATCGATTCACTGAAACAGGCCCTGAAGGAGCAACAGCCGCTGGAACACGCGCTGTTGTCCGATCCGGCTCCCGTGCCCGCAGATATGTCACTCAACGAACTGATCTCCCAGGTGGCGCAAGCGCCTTGCGCCGTCCCTGTGGTCGGTGAAAACAATGAGTACATCGGCATCATTTCCAAGGGAATGCTGCTACAGGCACTGGATAAGGAGGGAGCGACCAATGAGTAAATCAACGCCCGATTCATGGGAAAACAGTAACGCGCCGCAGCCAGACGCCGATCAGGCCGCTAACCAGCAGGAAAACGCGGCGCAGAACGATCCCTGGGCGACCACCCAGCAGGATACGCCGCCGGCGGAGAACGCCCCGGCCCCCGACGCCGGCGGGCAGGGCGATCCCTGGTCCACGCCTCAGGATGCGCCCGCCAACGGCGCGGATGCCTGGAGCACAGGGACCTCCGACGCGGCCTCGTCCGGCAGCGACTGGCTGAGCAGCGCCCCGCCGGCCGAGCCTGAACATTTCAGCCTGCTCGATCCGTTCAAAGATACGCTGATTCCGCTGGACCATTGGGTAACCAACGGCATCGACTGGGTGGTGGTGAATTTCAGACCGCTGTTTCAGGGCATTCGCGTCCCGGTCGATTTCATCCTCAGCGGCTTTCAGCAATTTCTGCTCGGCATGCCGGCACCGGTCGCCATCCTGGTGTTCGCGCTGATCGCCTGGCAGATGTCCAGCCTCGGCATGGGCGTCGCCACGCTGATTTCACTGATTGCCATCGGCGCCATCGGCGCATGGTCGCAGGCGATGGTCACCCTGGCGCTGGTGCTGACCGCCCTGTTCTTCTGCGTGCTGATCGGGCTGCCGATGGGGATCTGGCTGGCGCGCAGCGAGCGAGCGGCCAAAGTCATCCGGCCGTTGCTGGATGCGATGCAGACCACCCCGGCCTTTGTCTATCTGGTGCCGATCGTCATGCTGTTCGGGATCGGTAATGTGCCGGGGGTGGTGGTCACCATCATCTTTGCCCTGCCGCCGATTATTCGTCTGACCATTCTGGGTATCCGTCAGGTGCCGGAAGATCTGATTGAGGCCGCCGAATCCTTTGGCGCCAGCCCCAGGCAGATGCTGTTTAAAGTTCAGCTGCCGCTGGCGATGCCGACCATTATGGCCGGCGTGAACCAGACGTTGATGCTGGCGCTGTCGATGGTGGTTATCGCTTCCATGATCGCCGTGGGCGGTTTAGGCCAAATGGTGCTGCGCGGCATCGGACGCCTGGATATGGGCCTGGCGGCCGTCGGCGGCGTGGGTATCGTTATTCTGGCCATCATCCTTGACCGCCTGACTCAATCGTTGGGTCGCGACAGGCGCAGCAAAGGCAATAAGAGCTGGTATAGCACCGGCCCCATCGGCCTGGTTACCCGCCCTTTCATCAAAAAATAACCGCCATGCGTCCGTTGCCCGTCCCAGGGCGGGCAACGGAACCCTCGACGGTTAGACCGAGATAAAACCTGCGCGACTAAACAGGAACGAGGAAATAACTATGTTCAAGACAAAAATCTGGGCCGCCGCCCTGACCACCGCGCTGCTGAGTACGCCGCTTTTCGCCGCCGATACCGAGCAGCCCGGTAAAGGCGTGACGGTTATACCGTTGCAGAGCACCATCTCCGAGGAAGCCTTCCAGACGGTGCTGGTCAACAAGGCGCTGGAGAAACTGGGCTACGACGTGCAGCCTATCCGTGAAGTGGATTATAACGTGGCTTTCGCCTCCGTCGCGGGGGGGGACGCGACCTTTCTCGCCGTCAACTGGGATCCGCTGCACGCCGACCAATATCAGGCCGCGGGCGGCGACGCCAAATTCTACCGGCAGGGCGTCTATATAGCCAATGCGGCTCAGGGTTATCTGATCGATAAAAAGACCGCCGAACAGTACAAGATCACCAACGTCGAGCAGTTGAAAGATCCCAACATCGCCAAACTGTTCGACACCAACGGCGACGGCAAAGCCGACCTGACCGGCTGTAACCCCGGCTGGGGCTGTGAAGCGATGATTAACCACCACCTGCAAGCCTATGGCCTGACCAATACGGTTGAGCATAACCAGGGTAATTACGCCGCCATGCTCGCCGATACCATCACGCGCTATAAAGAAGGCAAACCGATTCTGTATTACACCTGGACGCCATACTGGGTGAGCAACGTGCTGGTGCCGGGAAAAGATGTGGTATGGCTACAGGTTCCCTTCTCTTCCCTGCCGGGCAAGCAGGAAGGTACCAGTACCAAACTGCCCAACGGGGTCGATTATGGCTTCCCGGTCAATAATATGAGAATCGTCGCCAACAAGGCCTGGGCGGCAAAGAACCCCGCCGCGGCCAAACTGTTCGCCATCATGAAGCTGCCGCTGGCCGATATTAATGCGCAAAACCTGCGTATGCATAACGGCGAAAATTCCGAACGGGATATCGAGCGCCACGCCGACAGTTGGATCAAGGCTCACCAACAGGTGTTTGACGGCTGGGTGAAAACCGCGGCCGAAGCGGCCAAATAAGCGCTGACGCCGCACGTCTGCCACTCTCGGAAAGGCGGTGGAAACCGCCTTTTACCCCCCTGACCGAAAATGTCTTTCCTGTTCAACAAGGTAAATCTACGCGACTAGAGTAAGAAGAGGGAATAACTATGTGCAAAACCAAAATTTGGGCCGCGACCCTGACCACCGCGCTACTGAGCGCGCCGCTTTTCGCCGCCGATACCGAGCTGCCGGGTAAAGGCGTGACGGTCACACCGTTGCAGAGCACCATCTCCGAAGAAGTCTTCCAGACCGTGCTGGTCAACAAAGCGCTGGAGAAACTGGGCTACGACGTAAAGCCTATCAGCGAAGTGGATTATAATGTGGCTTTCGCCTCCGTCGCGAGCGGTGACGCGACCTTTATGGCCTCTAACTGGGATCCGCTGCACGCCGACCAATATCAGGCCGCCGGCGGCGACGCCAAATTCTACCGTCAGGGCGTCTATATTTCCGGCGCGGCGCAGGGTTACCTGATCGATAAAAAGACCGCCGAACAGTATAAGATCACCAACATCGGCCAGTTGAAAGATCCCCAGATAGCCAAACTGTTTGACGCCAACGGCGACGGCAAGGCCGATTTGACCGGCTGTAACCCCGGCTGGGGCTGCGAGGCGGTGATTAACCACCAGGTGCAAGCCTATGACCTGAGCAAAACGGTTACCCATAATCAGGGCAATTACTCCGCCATGATCGCCGATACCATCACGCGTTATAAACAGGGCAAACCCATTCTGTATTATACCTGGACGCCGTATTGGGTCAGCGACGTGCTGGTTCCCGGCCGTGACGTGGTATGGCTGCAGGTGCCCTTCTCTTCCCTGCCGGGCTCTCAGCAAGGCATCAGCACCAAGTTGCCCAACGGGGCCGACTATGGCTTCCCGGTCAATAACGTGAGAATCGCCGCCAATAAAGTCTGGGCGGAGAAAAATCCCGCCGCGGCCAAGCTGTTCTCCATCATGAAGCTGCCGCTGGCCGACGTGAATGCCCAAAACCAGCGTATGCATAACGGCGAAAATTCCGAACAGGATATCGAGCGTCACGCCAACGGCTGGATCAAGGCTCACCAGCAGTTGTTTGACGGTTGGGTGAAAACCGCGGCCGAAGCGGCTAAATAGGCGTTACGCTTCGACCTTGGCGGCCTGAACCCCCTCCCGGCCTCCCCCTTGCCAGGGGGAGGAGCTAAACTCCCCTGCGAAGAGGAGGGCCGGAATGGGGTCATCACCCCCCCCTTATTTCCCCTATCGCAATCTCCGCCGGCATCTCCCCATCTCCTGCCTGATACTGTATCGCCATTAACACCATATTAACCTTCGAAAACTATGCCCAATCAGCAACAGCAGGGACTCAGCCTGTCTCCGACCCTTATCATGTCTGCGGCCACACGCTGCTGTTGCTGGCGTTTGCGCGGCGGGCGGCATTATCAGCCTGTTAAACCTGCTGGCGTGGCGGCAAGGACGCCGGTTGAACCGCACGGATGCCCCCATCGGCCAACGTAGACAAAGCGTGATATTTTAACGGCGCTTTGGTAGTGTTATCAGTCCGTTGTCAACCCGGCCATCAACGCCTGAGCGCACAGTGAATACACCAGAGCAGCAGAAGCTTTCCGATTTGACCCCAGGCGCCGCCTCATTCGGCGAAGGGGTGTTCGACAGCCTGCCCATTGTCGTGGGCTATCTGCCGGTGGCCTTCGCTTTTGGCATGAATGCCGTCAAGCTGGGTTTCACGCCGCTGGAGGGGATTTTTCTTTCCTGCATTATTTATGCCGGCGCCAGCCAGTTTGTGATCACCGCGCTGCTCAGCGCCGGCATGTCCATATGGGTCGCCGCCCTGACGGTGATGGCGATGGATGTCCGTCACGTACTCTACGGACCGGCATTGCGCCACCGTATTTTGCAGCGGCTTCCCACCGGTAAAACGGCGCTATGGGCTTTCGGTCTGACGGACGAAGTCTTTGCCGCCGCCATCGCCCGTCTGGCGCGCAATAACCGCCGCTGGTCGGAAAACTGGATGCTGGGCGTCGCGCTTTGCGCATGGCTGTCATGGGCCATAGGCACCGTTATCGGCGCCCTGTTCGGCAACGGTCCGCTGAACGATTACCCGGCGGTGGAAGCCGCGCTCTCTTTTATGCTGCCGGCGCTTTTTCTGAGTTTCCTGCTGGCGTCATTCAAACGCAGACAAAGTCTGGTGGTTATCGGCGCCTTAGGGGGCGCGCTGCTCGGTCTGCTGCTTTCATCCATTCCTGCGGCTATTCTGATCGGCATCGGCGGCGGGTGTCTGGCCGCGCTTTTGCAGCCCGCCCCAGCCACGCGGGAGCATTTATGAGTACGCAAATTATTCTTATCGGGCTGCTTGTCGGCCTGGTTAATTACCTATTCCGTTATCTGCCGCTACGTCTGGGCTCTTCCCGCGCCTCCGGTTCTTTGCAGCGCGGCAGGACCGCCCTGCTGCTCGACAGCATCGGCATCGCCTCGATTTGCGCCCTGCTGATCGTCTCCAGCGTACCGGATATCCTCAGGCACGGCGAAAAGCTGCCGCCGACGCTGGTCGGATTCGCCACGCTGACGGTTGGCTTTTATAAAACCCGCAGTATCGTATTTGCTACCCTGCTTGGCGCATTTTGTTACGGAATCGCAATCAAATTATTCTGATTCCCCCACGCATAGTTATTCTCTAACATCATGATATTAGCCTTTATGGCAGCGGGTTTTCTTATTACTCTCGCCGGCTCGGCGCTTACTTTCTGTCACATATTAAGTGAGCTTGTCTAACCTAATACCGTTTACCCAAGTAGTAACATTCGTTACTATACTGGCCGTGATTAATGAGGTTAATACCAAGATGGACAGTTCGTTTACGCCAATAGAAAAAATGCTAAGCCTGCGTGCTTCACGTAAACCCGATTTCCCGTATCAGGAGGTTTTGCTGCTGCGTTTATGCATGCACATGCAGAGCAAGATACTGGAACACAGAAATAAAATGCTTAAAGAACAAAATATTAATGAAACCTTGTTCATGGCATTAATCACCCTGGAATCACAGGAATCTTACAGTATCCAACCTTCGGAACTCAGCGCCGCGCTGGGGTCGTCACGCACCAACGCCACCCGCATTGCCGACGATCTGGAGAAAAGAGGCTGGATAGAAAGGCGTGAAAGCAATAGCGACCGGCGTTGCCTGCATTTGCATATGACCGAAGAGGGCAAGAACTTCCTGGGTCAGTTGCTTCCTCCGCAGCATAAAAGCCTGCATTTCCTCTGGTCCACGCTCAGCGTCGATGAGCAAAAACAGCTTGAAACATTAATGCGCAAGCTGCTGACCCGTCTGGATGAAATGGACGCAAGAGAAGAAATATAATCCATTGATTTTAAAATAAAATAATCACATCACCTTTATTATGGCTGAAATATCCCAATGCACATCGCATCGGGCCGCTAATGTTTGTCACCAGAAACGCCCGTTTACTTTGCAGGTCAGGCAAAGAAAAGAACAAGAAGAGAGAACACCATGAGTGAAAGTGTGGAAAATCAGGCGCCACGGCCAGCCCGGAAAAACAAGAAAAGACAGCGCAAACGCATCCTGACGCTGTTGACCTTTATTTTTATCGTCCTGGGCTGCATCTGGTTTATTTACTGGTTCCTGATCCTCAGACATCACCAGAGTACCGATGATGCCTACGTGGCCGGCAATCAGATTCAGATCATGTCGCAGGTGACCGGCAGCGTCACCCGCGTGAATGTCGATAATACCGACTTTGTTAAACAGGGCGACGTTCTGGTGGAACTGGACCCGACGGATGCCCAGCAGGCTTTTGCCCGAGCCAGGACGGCGCTGGCCAACAGCGTGCGCCAGACGCATCAGTTAATCATCAACAGCAAACAGTATCAGGCGAATATTGAGCTGCGCCAGACCGAGCTGAATAAAGCGCTGAGCGATTTAAAGCGCCGTGAAACCCTGGGCAATGTGAACGCCATCGGTCGTGAAGAAGTCCAGCACGCCCAGGATGCGGTTGCCGGCGCCAGAGCCTCGCTGGAAGTGGCGAAACAGCAATATCAGGCTAATCAGGCCATGATCCTGAATACCCCACTGGCGCAGCAGCCGGCGGTGCAACAGGCGGCGGCGGAAATGCGCGACGCCTGGCTGGCCTTGCAGCGGACAAAAATCGTCAGTCCGGTCAACGGCTACGTTTCGCGCCGCAGCGTGCAGGTCGGCGCCAGAATCGCCACCACCTCCGCGCTGATGGCCGTGGTGCCCGCCGATCATCTGTGGGTTGACGCCAACTTTAAAGAGACGCAGTTAGCCAATATGCGCATTGGTCAACCCGCCACCGTTATCGCGGATATCTACGGCGACGACGTGGTTTATCAGGGCAAAGTGGTGGGCCTGGATATGGGAACCGGCAGCGCCTTTTCCCTGCTTCCGGCGCAGAACGCCACCGGCAACTGGATAAAAGTCGTACAGCGGCTGCCGGTTCGCATCGAGCTGGACCCGCGGCAGATCGCCGAGCATCCGTTGCGCATCGGCCTGTCCGCGCTGGTTAACGTCGATACCGCCGATACCGAGGGCAAAGCGCTGGCGGAAACCCCGCGCGGCGCCCCGGCTTATCAAAGCGATGCGCTGGCGCTGGATCTCGCGCCGGTCGATAAAATGATTAGCGACATCATTCAGGCTAATGCCGGTTAATCCGTCAGGAGAGAAGCGTGCAGAAAAAACCGCTTAAAGGCGCCAGCCTGGCCTGGATGACCGTTGCCCTGTCATTGGCAACGTTTATGCAGGTGCTGGACTCCACCATCGCCAACGTAGCCATTCCGACCATCGCCGGTAACCTGGGCGCCTCCAATTCGCAGGGCACCTGGGTCATCACCTCGTTCGGTGTCGCCAACGCCATCTCCATTCCCATCACCGGCTGGCTGGCCAAACGCTTTGGGGAAGTTCGCCTGTTCCTGCTGTCTACCGCGCTGTTCGCTTTCACCTCCTGGCTGTGCGGCGTGTCCACCAGTCTGGAGATGCTGATTTTCGCCCGCGTGCTGCAGGGGATCGTCGCCGGACCGCTGATCCCGCTGTCACAGAGCCTGCTGCTAAACAACTACCCTCCCGCCAAGCGGAGCATCGCGCTGGCGCTTTGGTCGATGACCGTGGTGGTCGCCCCGATTTGCGGGCCGATTCTGGGGGGCTGGATTAGCGATAACTACCACTGGGGCTGGATATTCTTTATCAACGTCCCGCTGGGGGTGGCGGTGGTGGTCATCACCCTGCAGACGCTGCGCGGACGGGAAACCAAGACGGAAATCAAACCCATCGACACCATTGGCCTGGCATTGCTGATCGTCGGCATCGGCAGCCTCCAGATGATGCTTGACCGGGGCAAGGAGCTGGACTGGTTCAACTCCAACGAGATCGTCGTCCTTACCGTGGTGGCCGTCATCGCGCTGGCGTTTTTAATCGTCTGGGAATTGACCGACGACCACCCGGTGGTGGATTTGTCGCTGTTTAAATCCCGCAATTTCACCATTGGCTGTTTATGTATCAGCCTGGCCTACATGTTCTATTTCGGCGCCATCGTTCTGCTGCCGCAATTATTGCAGGAGGTATACGGCTACACCGCGACCTGGGCGGGACTGGCTTCCGCGCCCGTCGGCCTGATGCCGGTGATATTGTCGCCGATTATCGGTCGCTTCGCGCCGCGTCTGGATATGCGCCAGTTGGTCACCTTCAGCTTTATTATGTATGCCGTCTGTTTTTACTGGCGCGCCTACACCTTTGAACCGGGAATGGACTTCGGCGCCTCCGCGTGGCCGCAGTTCGTGCAGGGGTTTGCCGTGGCCTGTTTCTTTATGCCGCTGACGACCATCACGCTCTCGGGCCTGCCGCCGGAGCGTATGGCGGCGGCGTCCAGCCTGTCCAACTTTACCCGCACGCTGGCGGGCTCTATCGGCACGTCCATCACCACAACACTGTGGACGCAGCGGGAATCATTACACCACGCCCATCTGACGGAGTCGGTGACGCCCTATAATCCGCTGGCGCAGGAAACCTATCAGCAGCTACAGGCGATGGGAATGAGCCAGTCGCAGGCGTCGGCGTATATTGCGCAGGAGATTACCGCGCAGGGGCTGATTATTTCCGCCAATGAGATTTTCTGGGCGGCGGCGGGGGTATTCCTGGTGCTGCTGGTGCTGGTGTGGTTTGCCCGCCCGCCGTTCACCTCGGGAGGCGGCGGCGGCGCGCACTAAACGGAAAACAAAAAGGTGGCGCGGCCACCTTTTTGGATAGTAGATCCCCGCCTGCGCGGGGATGACTATTCGGGGGTGGATTGTCAGCCACCTTTTTGTTTATGCGGATCAGGCCTTATTCTGCCGCCACCATTCAGACAGCAGAATCCCCGTCGCCACTGAAATGTTCAGGCTTTCCACCCGGCCGGTGCCGTCGATGGAGATCTTGACGTCGCCCTGTTGCCAGGCGCTGTCCGACAGGCCGTCGCCCTCCTGCCCCAGAACAATCACGGTCTTGGCCGGGAAGGTGGTTGTCGATAATGGCGTTCCTTTGTGACTGGAAGTGGTCACGATGGTATAGCCGGCGTTACGGAACTCGGCCAGCACGGAAAGGAAATCATCGGCGTTGATGGCTTTAACATGCTCAGCCCCGCCTTCCGCCGTACGCACCGCCGCACCGGACTCCAGCGCCGCCGCATCCTGCACCAGTACGCCGTTCACGCCGAAGTGCGCGCAGCTGCGCATAATGCCGCCGAGATTGTGCGGATTGCCGATTTCTTCCAGTGCCAGTACGCAATCGCGCTCCCCGGCCGTTTGCAGGTACTCGCGCACATCCAATCCCTGACGCTTTTTAATCAGGAAACAGACGCCGCCGTGATGCTCCGTGCCCGAGGCTTTGATCAGCTCGTCATCTTCCACCACGTGGTAGGCCTTGCGGTTAGCCGCCATCCAGCGCAGCGCTTCACGAAAACGCGGCGTAACCTCCTGCAAAAACCAGGCGCGGACAATCGCCTCCGGACGGCTTTTAAACAGCGCGTGACAGGCATTTTCCCCGTAAACCCGCGTTTCTTCCTGACGCTGACGGCGAATCTGCGCCGGGTCTATCTGGCTTTTACCGCTGATACCGCCGTGATCCGGCTCATCGCCTTCGCCCGGTGCGCGGGAAACCGTTTTCCATGGCGAATCATAAGCGCCGCTTTCCTCGCCGCGCGGGCGACGCGGCCGCTCGCCGCCGCGATCGTTACGGTTGCCCCAGGGGCTTTTTTCACGCCCGTCGCCTTCACGGGGGGGATTCTCACGGGCGTGACGCGGATTCTTGTCGCGCGGGTTCTGCGGCTTATCGCGATTATCCCGCGCGCCGGCGCCTTCACGCTGGCCGCGTCCGCTCTCACTGCGACGATCTTTACCAGCCGGACGCTTGTTTTTATTCTCTTTTTCGCCCTCATCATCGCTGCGGACGTACATCACGCGGACTTTGCCGCTTTTACTATTAAATGAATCGCTCATCGTTCTCTCCACCTACGCGCTGGGCGCGAAGATTACCTTATGTACACTCGCTTAGCTACCGGCTTGTGGAAAAAGCCAAAAACTATCATAGCTATTGAGCAAACCACGTTGTTGCCTACCCACCTGGCCGCGATAATTAATCAACCATCAAGTAACACATTATTTAACTAACGCTCATTTTTAACACGCTGTTGACATCAGATTGCCTGCCCGCAACCGTTTTCATCAACGGCACACTTTTAGCACTTTTATCTGAGGCCTCTTATGAATACGGTATGTGCATCCTGCCACACCACCAATCGTTTGCCCGAAGAACGCACCAACGACCACGCCAAATGCGGCCGCTGCGGCGACCCCCTGTTTACGGGCGAGGTTATCAACGCCACCGAAGAAACACTGGATAAACTGCTGCAGGACGATCTGCCCGTTGTCGTCGACTTCTGGGCGCCGTGGTGCGGCCCCTGCGTCAACTTTGCGCCGATATTCGCCAGTGTCGCACAGGAGCGCGGTGAAAAAATACGCTTTGTTAAGGTTAATACAGAATCAGAGCCCGCGCTGAGCGCCCGTTTCCGTATTCGAACCATTCCCACGCTGATGCTGTTTAAACAAGGAAAGCTGCTCGATATGCTCAATGGCGCGCTGCCTAAAGCGCCTTTCGAAAGCTGGCTGGATGAGTCGCTGTAGCTCCGAAGCCCGGGGTTTCCGACCCCGGGTCTTTTGGTCAGGCCGGATATCGATTAGAATGGCGTCTTTCCGAGCCCGTGCTTATCCATATTCCCGGCAACCGCAGTAGGCACGGGTCCCTGGCTGAATTTAATGATCCCCAAGACCCCATGATTAACAACGCCGTTCTTCGCCTGCGTCAGCAGCGTCTTGAGCAATCCACCAAACCGTTCCGCGCCCGCGGCTGCCGCGTGCTGCGCTGTCAGCGCTGTCTGTTGCCGCGCAAAAGATGCCTGTGCGATACCATTCAGCCACAGGATGCCCGCAGCCGTTTCTGTCTGGTCATGTTTGATACCGAGCCGCTGAAGCCGAGCAATACCGGGCGGTTGATCGCCGACATACTGCCGGATACGCAGGCTTTTCTCTGGTCCCGCACCGCCCCCGACCCGCAGTTGCTGGCCGCGGTGAAAAACCCGGCGTATCAGCCCTATCTGGTCTTTCTGACCGATGGCGCGGAAGCCGGGCGCGAAATATTTCAACAACTCCTTCCGCAGGGAAAACCGCCGCTGTTTGTCCTGCTTGACGGCACCTGGCCGGAAGCGCGGAAAATGTTCCGCAAGAGCCCTTATCTCGACGGATTGCCCATTCTGTCGCTGACCGTCGAGGCGCTTTCCCGCTATCAGCTGCGGGAAGCCAGCAACGCCGGACAGCATTGCACCGCTGAAATCGCCATCGCCCTGCTCGGGCAGGCCGGCGACCACCTCGCGGCGGAGGCGCTATCGGCCCACTTCGATCGCTTCCGCAGGCACTACCTGGCCGGCAAGTCACACCATAGCGTACGGGAAATTCTACCCGCCATCACAGCAGGATCGGCGAAAAGCGTTTAGTATCAAATAGTCTTCTGCTAAAAGGGTGACTTATGAGCCAGCGCGGATTGGAAGCACTATTACGTCCCAAGTCGATAGCCGTTCTGGGCGCCTCGGAAAAAGCGGGTCGGGCGGGCTTTCTGATGATGCGCAACCTGCTGGATGGCAATTTCAGCGGACCGGTGCTTCCCGTCACCCCGCAATACCGGGCCGTCTGCGGCGTACTGGCCTATCCGAACGTCGCCAGCCTGCCGATGACGCCCGATCTCGCCGTTATCTGCACCAACGCCGAGCGCAATCTGCCGCTGCTGGAAGCGCTCGGACAGCGCGGTTGTAAAACCGTTATCGTTCTGTCCGCGCCCCCCGCCCAATTCAGTGAGTTAAAAGCCTGCGCCATGCGCTATCACATGCGTTTATTAGGCCCGAACAGTCTGGGTTTACTCGCTCCCTGGCAGGGACTTAACGCCAGTTTTTCTCCCGTGCCCATTATGAAAGGCAAACTGGCGTTTATTTCTCAATCCGCCGCGGTCTCCAACACCATCCTCGACTGGGCCCAGCAGCGGGGGATTGGCTTCTCCTACTTTATCGCCCTGGGCGACAGCCTGGACATCGACGTTGACGATCTGCTGGATTTTCTGGCCCGTGACGGCAAGACCAGCGCCATTCTGTTGCATCTCGAACACATCGGCGACGCCCGCCGTTTTCTTTCCGCCGCCCGCAGCGCCTCAAGAAACAAACCCATTCTGGTGATAAAAAGCGGCCGCAGCCGGCAGGCGCAGCAATTGCTCAGCGGCCAGCATCAGGGATTGGACGCCGCCTACGACGCCGCCATCCAGCGTGCGGGGCTCTTGCGGGTGCATGACACCCACGAGCTGTTTTCGGCGGTGGAAACCCTTAGCCATCTGCGTCCGCTGCGCGGCGAGCGTTTGCTGCTGGTCAGCAACGGCGCATCCCCGGCGGCGCTGGCCCTCGATCAGTTGCTGAGCAGACAGGGCAAACTGGCGGAGCTCAGCGAAACCACCCGGCAAGCGCTGCGGGATAAATTACCGCCGCACGTCGCCATCGGCAACCCGCTCAATCTGCGTGAGGACGCCACCACCGCATGCTATCTGGCCGCGGTTTCCGTTCTGTTGGATAGTCAGGACGTCGACGCGCTGCTTATCATTTACGCGCCCAGCGCCGCCGCGCCTGGAACCGCAAGCGCCGCGCAGCTGATCACGCTTTTTCAGCAACACCCGCGCGGCAAACGCATTACGCTTTTGACAAACTGGTGCGGCGAATTCTCGTCGCAGGAAGCGCGGCGTTTATTCAATGAAGCGGACATTCCCACCTACCGCACGCCGGAAGGGGCGGTAACGGCATTTATGCACATCGTCGAATACCGGCGCAACCAGAAGCAACTGATGGAAACCCCGGCGCTGCCGCAGAATTTGACCGCCAATGCCAGCCAGGCGCACAAGCTTATTCACCAGGCGCTGGCGGACGGCGTTACCCAGTTGGATACCCATGAAGTCCAGCCGATTCTGCAGGCTTATGGCTTGAACACCCTGCCGACCTGGATTGCCAACGACAGCACCGAGGCGGTCTATATCGCCGAGCAAATCGGCTATCCGGTCGCCATCAAGCTGCGATCGCCGGATATTCCGCATAAGTCCGAAGTTCAGGGCGTCATGCTTTACCTGCGAACCGCCAGAGAAGTGCAGCAGGCCACGGATGCGGTTCTCGATCGGGTAAAACAGACCTATCCCCGGGCGCGTATTCACGGCGTGCTGGTTCAGTGCATGGCAAACCGCGCCGGCGCCCAGGAGCTGCGTATTGCCGTCGAGCAGGATCCGGTGTTTGGGCCGTTGATCATGCTGGGGGAAGGCGGCGTTGAATGGCGGGAGAAACAGGCCGCCGTGGCGCTGCCGCCGTTGAATATGACGCTGGCCCGCTATCTGGTGCTACAGGCGGTTAAAGGAGGGAAAATCCGCGGACGCAGCGCGCTGCGTCCTCTGGATATTCCGGCGCTCAGCCGGTTGCTGGTACAGGTTTCCAACCTAGTCCTCGATTGCCCGGAAATATCCCGGCTGGATATCCATCCCCTGCTGGCTTCCGCGGATGAGTTCACCTTGCTGGATGTCACGCTGCAACTGGCGCCGTTTAGCGGCGATCCGCAATCGAGGCTGGCGATCCGGCCTTATCCGCAGGAGTTGGAAGAAACCGTTGTTCTCAAAGATCGCTCAACCTGTCTGTTCCGTCCGATTCTGCCCGAAGATGAGCCCTTACTGAGCAAGTTCATCGCCAAGGTCACCAAGGAAGATCTCTATTATCGTTATTTCAGCGAAATTAATGAATTTAATCACGAAGACTTAGCCAATATGACCCAGATTGACTACGATCGGGAGATGGCTTTCGTCGCCATACGCCAGTCGGAAGACGGCGCGGAGATTATTGGCGTCACACGCGCTATTTCCGATCCGGATAATACCAGCGCCGAATTCGCCGTTTTGGTACGTTCCGATTTAAAAGGATTAGGCCTGGGCAGACTGCTGTTGGAGAAGCTGATCGGCTATGCGAGATTACATGGGCTGGGACAGCTGAACGGCATCACCATGCCGCATAATCAGGGGATGATTACCCTGGCCAGGAAGCTGGGCTTTAAGGTGGACGTCCAGTTGGAAGAGGGTATTGTGACGCTGGAATTCCCGTTGAAAGATTAATCACCATACGTGATATAGCTCCCGCATCAAGAGACGATCTGGCTATCAATGGCAAAACTTGCTCACAGCGGCAGGAAAGTAATGGTATTATCGCCCGATTCGGCTATTCCCTAACTTTTGATGGTGACCTACGGGTCATACACTGATGAGAGAAGAAACGCACTGTGATGTTGTCAAAATTTAAACGCAATAAATACCAACAACACCTTGCACAACTGCCCAAAATCCCTCAGACAGGTGATGACGTTCAGACACTTCATACCCCTGAACTCTTCCGTACCACGCTGGTAGATGCCATTCTGAATGCCACAAAACGTATTTATCTGGTGGCGTTATATCTGGAGCATGACGACGCCGGCAGGGGGATTTTGTCTGCGTTATATGAAGCTAAACGGCAGCGTCCCGAACTTGATATCCGCATATTGGTAGATTGGCATCGCGCGCAGCGTGGACGAATAGGCGCGGCGGCGGAAAATACCAATGCCGACTGGTATTGCGATATGGCGCAACAATACGCCGACACGCAATTTCCTATCTACGGCGTCCCGGTCAACACGCGCGAGGCCCTGGGCGTTCTGCATCTGAAAGGCTTTATCATTGACGATACCGTGATATACAGCGGGGCAAGCCTGAACGATGTTTATCTGCATCAACACGATAAATACCGCTACGACCGCTATCAGATCATTCATAACCCGATATTGGCCGATACCATGGCCCAATATATTCAAAATCTATTGTCCGCTCCGGCGATACATCGGTTAGATCGTTGCGATCGGCCGAAAAGCCTGGAAATCAAAAATGAAACCCGGCAATTTCGGCAGGCATTACGTACGGCGACCTATCATATACCCGACTGCGGCGACGTTAACCACCGACTGACCGTTACGCCGCTGGTAGGGTTGGGCAAACAGAGCCCGCTGAATAAAACCATCCACCACCTGATGTATTGCACGGATAATCATCTGGTGATGTGTACGCCCTATTTCAACCTGCCCGCCCTGCTGGTCAGGAACATCATTCGGTTATTACGGGAAGGGAAGAAAATAGAAATCATTATCGGCGATAAAACCGCGAATGATTTTTATATACCGGAAGACCAGCCGTTTAAAATCATCGGCGCCTTACCCTATCTTTATGAAATCAACCTGCGCCGCTTTCTGAGCCGGTTGCAGCGCTATATTGATAACCAGCAGCTGGTCGTGCGCCTATGGAAAGATGGCGACAACAGTTTCCATCTGAAAGGTATGTGGATTGATGATAAATGGCAGCTACTGACCGGAAACAATCTTAATCCCCGCGCCTGGCGCCTGGATCTGGAAAACGCCATTCTCATTCATGACCCTGAACAGGTCCTGCTGGCGCAGCGCCTACGGGAGCTGGAGTGCATCAGAGTTCATACTCATGTGATAGCCAACTATATGGAACTGGAGAGCATCGCTCAATATCCGGTAAAAGTAAGAAAGCTTATCCGCCGCTTACGCCGTATCCGCATAGATCGGCTTATCAGCCGTATTCTCTAATCCTGCCGGCCACTGCATACAACCTATCTAAAGCACAAGCCCCAGTCTTACGACTGGGCCTTGTGCTTTATTTGATACCTGGCAGTTTACGGCCCACGTCCCTGTGGGCCGCCCTTCGGGCCGGTGCGCAGCACCGACAAACCACAGGCAAAGCAAAAGGCCCAGTCTTGCGACTGGGCCTTTTGCTTTATTTGATACCTGGCAGTTCCCTACTCTCACATGGGGAGACCCCACACTACCATCGGCGCTACGGCGTTTCACTGCTGAGTTCGGCATGGGGTCAGGTGGGACCACCGCGCTATCGCCGCCAGGTAAATTCTTTTTAACCGAAACATTAACCCATAAATCTGGTGCTGATACCCAGAGTCGAACTGGGGACCTCACCCTTACCAAGGGTGCGCTCTACCAACTGAGCCATATCAGCGCACCGAGTTATTTGATGCATACTACATAATTGATGCCTGGCAGTTTATGAATCATTTCATGATTCACCCTGCGGGCCGTTGCTGCGCAACGTTTAAAAGCCTTCGGCTTTTTTCCTACTCTCTATCGAGTAGTGAACTGCCCGTCGGACTTCACTGCTACTTCTAATTTGATGCCTGGCAGTTCCCTACTCTCACATGGGGAGACCCCACACTACCATCGGCGCTACGGCGTTTCACTGCTGAGTTCGGCATGGGGTCAGG
>NZ_JAKPCB010000081.1:0-36436 GCF_023347575.1 Brenneria tiliae
GATAACGTCGTGTAATAATGAGCAGGCATTCATGGTGTTCTCCGACCTTTTGAATTTGGCGATTTATCAGATCGTTGAATGCCATGAATGTTCCTGCCTCTTTAATATTTGTGGGGATTCCTCAGGCCGGGAGCGTTTTTCAACGTCACAAAGTGACGACCCGCAGGGCGGCGGGCAGGACAGACCGCCGTAATTATATCCAGTGGAACATTTTCTTATATCGTCCGCAAAAGAGTTATTAAAGAAATAAAAGCGTTATTTCGGCGGAAATAAGTCGTTCGATCACGTTTTTATAAGTTATCTCAGTACACTGTGAAAAAACTGCAAAATGCTGGATCACATCAAATTTCACCATCTTTTAATTCGCTATAATCATTTCCACACAAAAAATAGAGGTTTATCTATTCTTAATACGTCCCAAAAATCATTTTTTTATAGCGTTTAATGTACTAATGATTAAGCAGATATATAAAGACCGAAATGAATAGAGATTATTTTCTTATTTTAACTTAAATAACTTAAGTAACTGGAGGAATGCAGTGCAAACCTTTAATGCCGATTTGGCCATTATCGGGGCCGGGGGCGCTGGCTTACGCGCGGCAATTGCCGCCGCCGAAGCTAATCCCCAACTGAAAATTGCGCTGATCTCGAAAGTCTACCCCATGCGTAGCCATACTGTGGCGGCAGAAGGCGGATCAGCAGCGGTCACTCAGGACCACGATAGCTTTGATTATCATTTCAACGACACCGTTTCCGGTGGCGACTGGCTGTGCGAACAGGATGTTGTCGAAAACTTCGTCAAGCACTGCCCGGAAGAAATGATCCAGATGGAACAGTGGGGCTGCCCGTGGAGCCGCAAACCCGATGGTTCTGTTAACGTTCGCCGCTTCGGCGGGATGAAAATAGAACGCACCTGGTTTGCCGCCGACAAAACCGGCTTCCACATGCTGCACACCCTGTTCCAAACCTCCCTCAAATACCCGCAAATCCAACGCTTCGACGAACATTTCGTGCTGGACGTTCTGGTGGATGACGGTCAGGCCCGCGGCGTGGTCGCCATCAATATGATGGAAGGCTCACTGGTGCAGATCCGGGCGAACGCCGTGGTTATCGCCACCGGCGGTGCCGGTCGCGTCTACCGCTACAACACCAACGGCGGCATCGTTACCGGCGACGGTATGGGTATTGCGTTCCGTCACGGCGTACCGCTGCGCGATATGGAATTCGTACAGTATCACCCGACCGGCCTGCCGGGGTCCGGTATTTTGATGACCGAAGGCTGCCGCGGCGAAGGCGGCATCATGGTCAACAAAGACGGCTACCGTTATCTGCAGGATTACGGCATGGGTCCGGAAACGCCGCTCGGCGAGCCGAAAAACAAATATATGGAACTGGGACCGCGCGACAAGGTGTCTCAGGCTTTCTGGCACGAATGGCGCGCCGGACGGACCATCTCCACCCCGCTGGGCGATGTGGTCTACCTCGATCTGCGCCACCTCGGCGAGAAAAAGCTCAAAGAACGCCTGCCGTTCATCTGTGAACTGGCAAAAGCCTACGTCGACGTCGACCCGGTTAAAGAGCCGATTCCGATTCGCCCTACCGCGCATTACACCATGGGCGGCATCGAAACCGACCCGAATTGCGAAACCCGCATCAAAGGTCTGTTCGCCGTCGGCGAATGTTCGTCCGTCGGCCTGCATGGCGCCAACCGTCTGGGTTCCAACTCTCTGGCTGAGCTGGTGGTATTCGGCCGTATTGCCGGCGAACACGCCGCACAGCGTTCCGCGGCAGCCGCGCCGGCCAACGGCGGCGCGCTGGATGCGCAAACCCGCGACATCGAGCAACGCCTGCATGACCTGCTGGCGCAGGAAGGCACCGAAAGCTGGTCGAAAATCCGCGACGAACTGGGTCTGTCGATGGAAGAAGGCTGCGGTATTTACCGCACCACGGACCTGATGCAAAAAACCGTGGATAAAATCACCGAGCTACAGGAACGCTTCAAACGGGTAAAAATCACCGACCATTCCAGCGTGTTCAACACCGACCTGCTCTATGCCATCGAGCTGGGTCACAGTCTGGATGTGGCGGAATGTATGGCGCACTCGGCCATCAACCGTAGAGAATCCCGCGGCGCTCATCAGCGTCTGGATGAAGGCTGCACCGAGCGTGATGACGTTAACTTCCTGAAGCATACGCTGGCTTTTTATAACCCTGAAGGTGCGCCGCGTCTGGAGTACAGCGACGTGAAAATCACCAAACTTCCTCCGGCCAAACGCGTTTACGGCGCCGAAGGAGATGCTCAGGATAAAAGCAAGAAGGAGCAGGCGAATGGCTGAAGAGATGCAAATCCTGAAAATGGAAGTCATGCGCTATAACCCTGAAAAGGACAGCGCGCCCTATTTTGAGACGTTTGAGGTTCCATACAATAAGCAGACGTCCTTACTGGATGCGCTGGGTTATATCAAAGATAACCTGGCCGCCGACCTCTCCTACCGCTGGTCCTGCCGTATGGCGATCTGTGGTTCATGCGGCATGATGGTGAACAATGTCCCGAAACTGGCCTGTAAAACGTTCCTGCGCGATTATCAGAACGGCTTGAAGGTTGAAGCGCTGGGCAATTTCCCCGTCGAGCGCGACCTGGTGGTCGACATGACCCACTTTATCGAGAGCCTGGAAGCCATCAAGCCTTACATCATCGGCAACGATCGTAAACCTGCGGATGGCACCAACAAGCAAACCCCGGCCCAAATGGCGAAATACCATCAGTTCTCCGGCTGTATCAACTGTGGTCTGTGCTATGCCGCCTGCCCGCAGTTTGGTCTGAATCCCGAGTTTATCGGCCCGGCCGCCATCACGCTGGCTCACCGCTACAACCTGGATAACCGCGATCGCGGCAAGAAACAGCGTATGCCGCAGCTTAACGGCAATAACGGGGTGTGGAGCTGTACTTTTGTGGGTTACTGCTCTGAGGTGTGTCCTAAGCATGTCGATCCTGCCGCCGCCATTCAGCAAGGCAAGGTTGAAAGCATGAAGGACTTCATGATCGCCACGCTTAAACCACAATAAGGGAGGGACAATAATGACATCCAAACGCAAAGCGTATGTCCGCGGCATGTCGCCGACCTGGTGGCAAAAGCTGGGGTTCTACCGCTTTTATATGTTACGTGAAGGGACGGCCGTGCCGGCCGTCTGGTTCAGCATCTTACTGTTATGCGGCGTGTTCTCTCTGAAGAACGGTCCGGAAGGCTGGGAAAGCTTCCTCGGATTCTTGCAGAATCCACTGGTGCTGCTCATCAACATCATCGCTTTGCTGGCCGCCGTGCTGCATACCAAAACCTGGTTTGAGCTGGCCCCCAAAGCCTCCATTATCGTGGTGAAAGATGAGAAAATGGGACCGGAGCCGATTATCAAAGGGCTTTGGGCAGTCACCATTGTAGTAACGCTGGCCGTTCTGGCCATCGCCTTACTATTCTGATCAGGAGGAATAACGTGATTAATCAAACGCCAAAACGTTCCGATGAACCGCCGTTCTGGGCATTATTCGGCGCCGGTGGCATGTGGACCGCCTTTTTCTCCCCGGTGATCATTCTGCTGGTCGGTATTCTGCTGCCTTTGGATCTGTTTCCGGATGCGCTGAGCTATGAGCGTATCCTGGCTTTCAGCCAGAGTTTTATCGGCCGCGTATTTCTGCTGCTGATGATTATTCTGCCGATATGGTGTGGTTTGCACCGTATCCACCACGCCATGCACGATCTGAAAATCCACGTTCCCGCCGGGAAATGGGTTTTCTACGGCCTGTCGGCCATTTTGAGCGTCGTCACCATTATCGGCGTCGTCACGCTGTAAATTGCCGTCCACCGTTAACGGCCTGCCTGCGCAGGCCGTTTTTTTTACATAATCTTATCGCGGAACATAAAGAATACCGCGCCCAATAAGCACAGCCCCGCCCAAATATAATCCGTGCGGAAAGGTTCTTTTAAAATAATCATGGAAAAGGGAATAAAGACGCTAAGACTGATGACTTCCTGCAATATTTTAAGTTGCCCCGCCGAAGCAACCTGATAACCGATCCGATTAGCGGGAACCTGTAATAAATACTCAAATAATGCGATCCCCCAACTGACCAATGCGGCAATCAGCCAGGTACGACCGCTGAAGTAACGTAGATGTCCATACCAGGCAAACGTCATAAACACATTACTGAGGGTCAGCATGCACAGGGTGATGACTAACGGCGGCATCATTTTTCTCCATTTTATCCACCGCCATATTATGTCGTCGTGCAAAGGAAAACGCCATTGCAGCGCTTCCCTCATATTGAAAACATTTATTGCAACTGCTATCGCTTACTGCGCGCTGCGCTGTATTGCTTCACCGCCTGCCTCAACATCCTGCCCCACACCGCGGGTGGTATTACACCCCACTACGGCGGATAGAATTAACACAGAGAAAATAGCGACAAGACTTTTCTTCAACATGGGTGATTCCTTCTTGGTGATTAGGAAAAAGCGTCTCTTTAAGCGTAGTCAATATTGGCCGGTTGGCACCACTTTTCATGCTTAATGGAGCGCGCGCCCATGTTATGGCGAAAAAAAACCGCCATAACGCATTAATAGCGGCGGCGGCTTTTTAAAAGAATGGATTATTTAACGCGGGAAACGTACTCGCCGGAACGGGTGTCGACTTTGATCACCTCGCCAATCTGCACAAATAGCGGCACTTTTACTACCGCGCCGGTGCTCAGCGTCGCCGGTTTGCCGCCCGTACCGGCGGTATCGCCTTTCAGACCCGGATCGGTATCGACGATTTCCAGCTCCACGAAGTTCGGCGGCGTCACGGTGATGGGTTGACCGTTCCACAGCGTGACGATGCATTCGGCCTGATCGAGCAGCCATTTGGCGTTATCGCCAACGGCTTTCTCGTCGGCCGCCAGCTGTTCGAACGTTTCATTATTCATGAAATGCCAGAACTCGCCGTCGTTGTACAGGTAGGTCAGGTTCATATCCATAACGTCGGCGCCTTCGGCGGAGTCGGTGGATTTGAATGTTTTTTCAATCAGTTTACCGGTCAGTAAACGACGCATTTTCACGCGCGCGAAAGCCTGGCCTTTACCCGGTTTAACGAACTCACTTGATTCGACGGCGTAAGGCTCGCCTTCGAACATGATTTTAAGACCGGAACGGAAATCGTTGCTAAAATAAGTCGCCATAAAGGCCCTCTACATTTGATACGGTACTAAGCCAAAAAATGGCACACATTGTAACCCTAAATATACCTTCCAGAGAAGATTGGTTGCAGCAACTTGCGGACGTAATTACCGATCCCGACGAATTACTGCAACTTCTGGCGTTAAATCACCATGCCGAGCTGCGGCAGGGATATGGCGCCCGCGAACTTTTCCCGCTGCGCGTGCCGCGCTCCTTTGTGGCGCGGATGCAAAAGGGAAATGCCAGTGACCCGCTGCTGCTACAGATTTTAACCGCGCGCGAAGAGTTTGTTGCGGCGCCGGGTTTTAGCCTCGACCCGCTTGATGAACAGCACAGCGTGGTGCCGGGGTTGCTGCACAAGTACCACAACCGGGCGCTGCTGCTGGTGAAAGGCGGCTGTGCGGTTAACTGCCGCTACTGTTTCCGCCGGCATTTTCCCTATCAGGAAAACCAGGGGAACAAAGCCAACTGGCGCCTGGCGCTGGACTATATCCGCCGGCATCGCCAACTGGATGAAATCATTTTTTCCGGCGGCGATCCCCTGATGGCCAAAGACCATGAGCTTGACTGGCTGATAACCGAGCTGGAAGCCATTCCCCATCTGAAACGGCTGCGCATCCACAGCCGCTTGCCCGTGGTCATTCCCGCACGCATTACCGACGCCCTGTGCCAGCGGCTATCACGCAGCACGCTTCAGGTGGTGCTGGTCACGCACATCAACCATGCGCAGGAGATCGATGCCGATTTCACCCAAAGTATGGCGCGGTTACGCCGTGCGGGCGTCACTTTGCTCAATCAGAGCGTGCTGTTGCGCGGCGTTAACGACAATGCCGATACGCTGGCAAACTTGAGTAACGCCCTGTTTGATGCCGGTATTCTTCCTTACTATCTCCACGTACTGGATAAAGTTCAGGGAGCCGCCCATTTTCTGGTTGACGATGATGAGGCGCGTACGCTGGTCAAGGCGCTGTTGAAAAAGGTTTCCGGCTATCTGGTTCCGCGGCTGGCGCGGGAAATCGGCGGGGAAGCCAGTAAAACGCCGTTGGATTTGGGACTGAAGCAAAGTCAGGAATAGACCGGCGAAAGTTTTTCATTCGCCGGAGGTAATATTCATGTCAAGCGCGGCTTACGGGCACTTGTAAACGCCGCCCACCATCTTGCTGTCCAGCGGCGCGAAACTGGACCAGAAGGTTTCACTCGGGCTGGTGGCGCCATAAATGGTATTACCGCCCAGCGCCGCCGCCTTATTGCGTAAATCATTCGCCGCGCCGCGCATGGAGCTGCCGTCGCTATGATTGCCGGATAGCCAGTTGGACTGGGTGCCGCTAACCTGACCGAGTAATTGGCATTCGCTGCCGGGTTGCGTGTCGGTAAACTCGACGGCTTGCCCCGCGGAGCTGAGTTGATTGGTGGTGCCGCACCCTGCCAGCAACAGCGCGGCAGAGATACCGAATAATATGCGCATCCGCATTTTTCCCCTCCATGATATTGAAAATAAAATACGGCGGGAGCCATCATCCTGCAATGCGAAAAAATCCGACCGTTCCCGCGGCGTTTAATGCCACAACCTCATCCGATATTCTATACCCTAAAGCCGAAGAAAATAATTTAACCTGCAACATTATGATATTAAATAAAAAACGCTCAAAGGGATAGCGTGCGCCGTATATCCGATTGCGAAATAACGCCTTCGGTTTTATCCGAAAAGAACCATTACGCAATTTATGTTCGCATCAATCATTTCAATCATTGTACTCTATGTACTACTCTCATCATTGTTCATTTTAGCTGTACCTGCCTGTTGTATATATATTCGCAACTGCAAAACTATGGCGTTAACCCCGTCTTCGTTTAATATTGGATAAAACGAAAAGTAGAAAGACAACGTAGTGTCATGAAGGAAACCAACAGTATGCTCACCAAGAAAATCTTACTGGCAGCCAGCGGCATGTTTTTGTGTGTGTCAGCCAGTCAGGCTGCCGGCCTGATTGCCCCGGATAATACTCTGCGTAACGATCTCGCCTGGCTTTCGGACCGAGGCGTAATTAACGTCAGCCTCTCCACCTGGCCGTTAAGTCAGGAAGAAATAGAATCCGTTCTTTCCCAGGCAAAGCCGGTGACCGACACTGAAAAGAATGTTATCAGCCGGGTTGAACAACGCGTGAGTTCGCTGAAATCCAATCTGCGCGTTACCGGCTATACCTCGACCGATAAACCCGGCCTGCCGCAGGGCTTTGGCAGCACCCACGCCAGCGATCACGCCCTTTCCGTGGCCGCCGGGGCCAGCGATGAATTCTGGGACGTAAACCTTAAAGGAACCGTTGAAGGCAACCAGCGTATTGCGGATCAATCCCGCTGGAACGTGGATGGCTCCTACGGCGCCGTCAAGATTTTCAACCAATGGCTCTCATTCGGGAAAGTGTCCCAATGGTGGGGGCCGGGCTATGAAGGCAGCCTGATCCGCTCTGATTCAGCCCGTCCGGTAACCGGTTTTATGTTGCAGCGCGCCGATCAATCCCCTTTTGAAACGCCGTGGCTTTCCTGGATCGGCCGTTGGCAGTATCAGATTTCCGCCGGCCAGCTCGAACAGTATTACGCGGTGCCTGAAACCAAACTTATCGGCGGACGCCTGACGTTTATGCCCACCAACTTTGTTGAACTGGGCGCGTCGCGCATCATGATGTGGGGAGGCGAAGGCCGTCCGCAGTCGTGGGATTCATTCTGGGATGGTCTGGCAGGGAAGGACAATACCGGGACAAACAACGAACCCGGCAACCAGCTGGCCGGCTTTGATTTCAAACTGAAATTACAGCCGTTGACCGGCCTGCCCGTCAGCCTGTACGGCCAGTTGGTCGGCGAAGATGAAGCGGGATTGCTGCCGTCGAAAAATACCTACCTGGTTGGTCTGGAAGGCCACCCCGAATGGGGCACCTCCACCATCAACTGGTATATTGAAGGAGCCAACACCCGCTCCAACGAGTCCACTACCGGTACGATTTACACTCACCATATCTACCGAGACGGCTACTACCAGCAGGGCTATCCTTTGGGCCACGCCATGGGCGGCGACGGACGCATTCTGTCCGGGAAAGTGGAGCTGGCGCTGGATGACGGGCAACGCTGGAGCACCCGTTTAACCTACGCCAAGGTCAACCCGGGCGATCAGACCATCAATAAAGCCTTCCCGCGCTCGGATACGCTGAAAGGCATTGAACTGGGCTGGGGCTATGACTTCCAGTCAAAAGTGAAGTTTGATACCAGCCTGTGGTACACCGATAGCGATAACAGCGTCAGCGACGACTTCGGCGCCGGGCTGGGCGTGGAAATACCGATTAATCTTTAATCGTTACGCGACGGCAAAAGATAAAAAAGGCGGGATTACCCGCCTTTTCAGACCATTGATAAAGTAGCTATTGGTAATAGCGACTCCAAATCCGTCATTCCTGCGTAGGCAGGAATCTTGCTGATATCAATGCATTAGCTGAAAACAGATCCCCGCTTTCGCGAGGATGACGGTGGAGGTGAGGGGTTTGTCGGCAACCTCAAAAAGGCGGGATTACCCGCCTTTTTTCATTATGGATTACCGCTTAAGCGCGCCACTGTTTGAAGCGATTGATCAAGCCGTTGGTCGAGCTATCATGGCTGGCGATCGCTTTCGCGTCCTCCAGTTCAGGCAGAATGCGATTCGCCAGCTGTTTACCCAACTCCACGCCCCACTGGTCAAAGGTGAAAATATTCAGGATCGCCCCCTGAGTAAAGATTTTGTGCTCATACAGGGCGATCAGGGCCCCCAGGCTGTAAGGGGTAATCTCACGCAGCAGAATCGAGTTGGTCGGGCGGTTGCCTTCGAACACTTTAAAAGGCGCCACATGTTCGACGTCCTGCGCCGATTTACCGGCGGCGGCAAACTCGGCTTCCACCACGTCGCGGCTTTTGCCGAACGCCAGCGCCTCCGTCTGGGCGAAGAAGTTGGACAGCAGCTTACTGTGGTGGTCGCTTAGCGGATTGTGGCTTATCGCCGGGGCGATGAAATCACAGGGAACCAGTTTGGTGCCCTGATGAATCAGCTGATAAAACGCATGCTGACCGTTGGTTCCCGGTTCGCCCCAGATAATCGGCCCGGTCTGATAATCGACCGGATTGCCGTTGCGATCGACATATTTGCCGTTGGACTCCATATTCCCCTGCTGGAAATAGGCGGCAAAACGATGCATATACTGATCGTACGGCAGAATGGCTTCCGTTTCCGCGCCGAAGAAATTGTTGTACCAGATGCCGATCAGCGCCAGCAGCACCGGCAGGTTTTGCTCCGCCGGCGTGGCAGCGAAGTGTTTGTCCATCGCATGAGCGCCGCTAAGCAGTTGCTCAAAATTCTCGAATCCCAGCGAAAGAATGATCGATAAACCAATCGCCGACCACAGGGAATAACGCCCGCCGACCCAATCCCAGAACTCGAACATATTGTTGGTATCAATGCCAAAATCGCCGACGGCTTTGGCATTGGTAGACAACGCCGCAAAGTGTTTCGCCACGTGCTTTTCATCCTGCGCCGCTTTCAGGAACCAGTCGCGGGCGCTATGGGCGTTGGTCATCGTTTCCTGAGTGGTGAAGGTTTTGGAGGCCACCAGGAACAGCGTGGTTTCAGGATTAAGCGGCTTTAGCGTTTCCGCGATATGCGTTCCGTCAACGTTGGACACAAAATGCATATTTAGGTGATTTTTATACGGTTTCAGCGCTTCCGTCACCATATACGGGCCCAGGTCGGAACCGCCGATGCCGATATTGACCACATCGGTGATCGCCTTGCCGGTATAGCCTTTCCACTCGCCGCCGATGATGCGCTCGCTGAAGTCTTTCATTTTCGCCAGAACGGCATTCACCTCCGGCATAACGTCTTTGCCATCGACCAGAATAGGCGTGTTGCTGCGGTTGCGCAGGGCGACGTGCAGCACCGCCCGGCCTTCGGTGCGGTTGATTTTTTCGCCGGCGAACATGGATTTGATCGCCCCGGCCAAATCGGTTTCCCGCGCCAGCGCCTGCAATTTCTCCTGCGTTTCGGTCGTGATGCGGTTTTTGGAATAATCCACCAGTATCTGCTCGTCAAAGGTGGCGGAGAAACGTTCAAAACGCTGCTTGTCCTGGGCAAACAAATCTTTGATTTGCACATCCTTCATCGCATCGAAGTGTTGTTGTAGTGCTTGCCACGCGGCGGTTTGGCTTGGATTGATATTTTTCATAACAATGTTTTTCTCTCCGAAAGTGAAATCAAAAGTTGCTGAATCGATTGTATCCCGTAAATCGCCCCTTGAGATCCCTTTTCTTGATAAATGCGCCTCCCCACGCCGTTTGATTATTGACAGCGGCGGGATAACCCGTTATTTCTAACAGCGTACTTGCGCTTCCAGCGCGCAAGCCAGAAGAGGCGCGCCGCCCAGGTAAGATATCGTAGGATCCGTGGTCCACTGACGATATCCGAGGGGGAGCGGCGCCGAGGTGCGGTGAAACACGGTATTGACCGCATCGACCGCAGGGGCTGAATCCCCTGGGTTGTCACCCGGTTCGCCCCAAGGGGCGTTCGGCAAGGTGGAGCGCTTCTGGGTGTATCGTAGTTTAGCTTTCTACGCCTGCTCCCTGCTTACCGCTCTTTCCTTGTGCCAAGGCTGATTAATAGACCGCTGTTGTAACACAAAAAACAATAGCTTCCTGCACGAGGTTTTTTTGAAATGTCCGTAACTGAAATTTCCGCAAAAACGCAATCGGTGGTTATCGCCAAATTTGGCGGCACCAGCGTGGCCGACTTTGACGCCATGAACCACAGCGCCGACGTTGTTCTGTCCAATCCTGATGTGCGGGTGGTGGTACTGTCGGCCTCCGCCGGCGTCACCAATTTACTGGTCGCCCTGGCCGAAGGGCCGGAGCAGGAACGGCGCGCCCAGCTTCTGAAGCAGATCCGCAACATCCAGTACGCCATTATAGACCGGCTGGAAAATCCGGCGGTGATCGGCGATGAAATCGACCGCATGCTGGATAACGTCACCACCCTGTCCGAAGCCGCCGCGCTGGCGACCTCAACCGCGCTGACGGATGAGCTGGTCAGCCACGGCGAACTGATGTCCACGCTGCTGTTTGTCGAAGTCCTGCGCCAGCGCGACGTGATCGCCGAGTGGTTCGACGTGCGTAAAATCATGCGTACCGACGACCATTTCGGCCGCGCGGAACCCGATTGCCGCGCCCTGGGAGAACTGACCCGCAGCCAGCTGCAGCCCAGGCTGGAGAAAGGATTAATCATTACCCAGGGCTTTATCGGCAGCGAAGAGAAAGGGCGGACGACCACGCTGGGCCGCGGCGGCAGCGATTATACCGCCGCGCTGCTGGGTGAAGCGCTGCATGCCGGCCGCATCGATATCTGGACCGACGTGCCCGGTATCTATACCACCGATCCGCGCGTGGTGCCGGCGGCCAAACGCATCGACCAGATTATGTTTGAAGAAGCGGCCGAAATGGCGACGTTCGGCGCGAAAGTGCTGCATCCGGCAACGTTATTGCCCGCCGTGCGCAGTGGAATTCCGGTGTTTGTCGGCTCCAGCAAGGATCCCGCCGCCGGCGGTACCCTGGTGTGCAATAAAACGGAAAACCCGCCGTTATTCCGCGCCTTGGCGCTGCGCCGCAAGCAAACGCTGCTCACCCTGCACAGCCTCAATATGCTGCATGCGCGCGGCTTTCTGGCCGAGGTGTTCAGCATTCTCGCCCGTCACAATATCTCCGTTGATTTGATCACCACGTCGGAAGTGAACGTGGCGCTGACGCTGGATACCACCGGTTCCACCTCGACCGGCGGCAGCCTGCTGTCCAGCGCCCTGCTGACCGAACTCTCCTCGCTGTGCCGGGTAGAAGTAGAGGAAAATCTGTCGCTGGTGGCGTTAATCGGCAACAAGCTGTCCCAGGCCTGCGGCGTGGGCAAAGAGGTGTTCGGCGTGCTGGAGCCGTTCAGCATCCGTCTGATTTGCTACGGCGCCAGCAGCAATAACCTCTGTTTCCTGGTGCCCGGCGATGACGCCGAGCGCGTGGTGCAAACGCTGCACCGCAGCCTGTTCGAGTAAGTCCCCTTCTCTTTCCCGATATCAGGCGCCGCCGTGCCTGATATCGGTACTTCCTTATCCTCCATCGCCCATCCGCAGAAGCCGTTCTCCTTCCTGACGCACTGGCAGCGGACAACGCTGAATAGTGCATTTTGTGAGATCGCTCATGCTCTCCTTTGTCTTTCTGCCAGTCACGTCTGAGAAGTGTCCATAACGTAAAGGTGACCAGGAAGGATTCTTCTTAGACTAATCGATACTGGGTCATACCAGGTCTCCATTATGGCTCTGCGCCATCGCGTTGCCGTCGACGATGGCGTCATACAAACAGCTTGCGTTGCCAAATTATTCATAAAGAAAGTTGCTGTCACCTGCAAACTGAGTCACTCACTCATGGAGTACAAGCAATGAAAATAGAAACTATTTTAGGTTGTACGCTCGCCGCAGCCGCACTGGCGCTGTCCGGTTCCGTTTATGCTGAAGTGAAAATCGCCCTGGTGGCGAAATCCCTGGGTAATGGATTTTTTGAAGCCGCCAACGTGGGGGCGCAGGAAGCGGCCAAAGAATTGGGCGATGTAAAAGTCATCTACACCGGCCCGACCACCACGACCGCCGAAGCCCAGATCGAAGTATTGAACGGGCTGATTGCCCAGGGCGTGGACGCCATCGCCATCTCGGCAAACGATCCGGATGCGGTGGTGCCGGTGCTGAAAAAAGCGATGCAGCGCGGCATCAAGGTGGTGTCGTGGGATTCCGGAGTGGCGAAAGAGGGGCGTCAGATCCACCTTAATCCCTCCAATAACACGCTGATTGGCGAAACCAACGTAAAACTTGCCGCCGATGCGCTCAAGGCGCTCAACGTGGACAAAGGGGATGCGGCCATTCTCAGCGCCACGCCCACCTCCACAAACCAGAATATCTGGATTGAGGAGATGAAAAAGGCGCTGCCGACCTACCCGTCCGTCAATCTGGTCGCCGTCGCCTACGGCGACGATCTCTCGGATAAAAGCTACCGCGAAACCGTCGGCCTATTAAAGTCTTACCCGAACCTGAAAGTCATTATTTCGCCTTCATCGGTCGGTATTGTCGCCGCCGCGCAAGCGGTAAAAGATCAGGGGAAAATCGGTCAGGTTTACGTTACCGGGCTGGGGTTGCCGTCGGAAATGGCGGGGGCGGTGAAATCCGGCGCGACGAAAAGTTTCGCCATCTGGAACCCGATTGATCTGGGTTACGCCGCAACCTACCTCGCCAATGATTTAGTCAAGGGAACCGCCACCAAGACGGAGGCCAGCATGGGTAAACTGGGCAAAGTGAAACTGGATGCCGACGGCAACGGGGCGATGGCGGAACCCTTCACCTACGATGCCGGCAATATCGATAAATTTTCCAAAATTTTCTGATGGCTCCCAAGCCCTTTCCGCCAAGAGAGGGCCTGGAGCGATGGAAAAAACCATCTTGCTGAATTAATTGGAGAATTTAACGATGATAGTGTCCACACCATTGCTCTCGCTGCGGGGGATCAGCAAGGTATTCCCCGGCGTTCGCGCGCTTGAAAATGTTCAACTCGACCTTTGGCCCGGAAAAGTCACCGCCCTGATTGGCGAAAACGGCGCCGGGAAATCGACGCTGGTTAAAGTCATGACCGGCATTTATCAACCGGACGAAGGGGAGTTACTCTACAAAGCGATCCCCATCGCCTTGCCCACCCCGGAAGCCGCGCACAAAATCGGCATCACCGCCATTCATCAGGAAACCGTGCTGTTCGATGAGTTGACGGTCGCCGAGAATATTTTTGCCGGCCACTATCTGTATCGCGGATGGCTGAAAAGGCTCGATTGGCCCGCTATGCATCGGCGATCGCGGGAAATCCTGGCTCGTCTCGAAGTACAAATAGACCCGCATGCGATGCTGAAAACCCTCAGCATCGCGCAGCGCCATATGGTCGCCATTGCCCGCGCCCTCTCCTTTGAAGCGCAGGTGGTTATTCTGGATGAGCCGACCGCCGCGCTGTCGCAGCATGAGATTACGGAGTTTTACCAAATCGTCGAGCGTCTCAAACGCGAAGAAAAGGCGATTCTGTTTATTTCTCACAAGTTCGATGAAATCTTTGCGATTGCCGACCATTACACCATTCTGCGTGACGGCGTATACGTTGACTCCGGCCAGATAAGCGATATCACGGAAGAGCGGATGGTTACCATGATGGTGGGGCGCAACGTGGCGCATACCTACCCGCACGTTACCGCTTCACCCGGTAAAACGGTGCTGGAAGTAAAGGATCTTTGTCATCCGACGGAGTTCGCTCATATCAATTTCAGGCTGCGCAAAGGCGAAATTCTGGGCTTTTACGGTCTGGTCGGGGCGGGACGAACCGAACTGATGCAGACGCTTTCCGGCATTTCCGCCCCGTCTCACGGTGAAATTATTCTTAACGGCAAGGCGATGCGTTTCAGCCAGCCCGCCGACGCCATCAACGCAGGAATTGTCTGCGTGCCCGAAGAGCGGCAGAGACAGGGGGCGATTATCGAATTGTCCATTTGCCGGAACATCAGCCTGCCGCAGTTAAGCCGGCTTAACCCACGCGGCGTTCTCAACGATGCGCGTGAATGGGCGCTGGCGGATGACTATGCCCGCAGGCTGCAGGTGAAAGCGTTTAGCTGGCGGCAGACGGTGGAAACCCTCTCTGGCGGTAATCAGCAGAAAGTGGTGATCGCCAAATGGCTGGCCACGCATCCGACGGTCATCATTCTCGACGAACCGACCAAAGGCATTGATATCGGCTCTAAGGCGGCCGTACACCAGCTGATGGCCGAGTTGGTCAGCCAGGGGCTGGCGGTGATTATGGTCTCCTCGGAATTGCCGGAAGTGATGGGCATGGCCGACCGCATCATCGTAATGCACGAAGGGTTGATGGCGGCGGAATATGGCAAAAATGAAGCCAGCGCCGAAACCATCGTCAGCGCCGCCAGCGGCGCCGGCAAGGAGGCGGCGTAATGCAAAAACTGCTGAAACATCGCGAGGCTTTGCTGGCGGGCGTGATTGTGCTGATGCTGCTGGCGATCGGTAGCCGCGCGCCCTCTTTCTTACGTCCCGGCAATCTGGTCGAGATGTTCAACGACACCGCGATCCTGATAATCCTCGCGCTCGGCCAGATGATGGTGCTGCTGACCAAAGGCATCGACCTCTCCATGGCCGCCAATCTGGCGCTCACCGGTATGATTGTGGCGCTGCTCAACTTTCATCATCCGGAAATTCCGGTGGCCATATTGCTGGCGATCGCCACGCTGCTCGGGCTGGTAATGGGCATTATCAACGGCTTACTGGTCTGGAAACTCGGTATCCCGGCGATCGTGGTCACCCTCGGCACCATGAGCATTTATCGCGGTATTATTTTTCTGCTTTCCAATGGCGGCTGGGTAAACGCCCATCAGATGAGCGCAAATTTTCTCGCCGTGCCGCGGATGGTATTCCTCGGCCTGCCGCTGCTGAGCTGGTGCGCCATTGCCGCGCTGCTGCTGGTAGGCTATTTCCTGCGCTACAGCCGCACCGGAAGGGCGATGTATACCGCCGGAGGCAACGCCACCGCGGCGTATTACACCGGCATCAACGCCGGAAAAATGCAGTTTGTCAGTTTCAGCCTGTCCGGCGCGCTGGCGGGCTTCTGCGGGTATTTGTGGATCTCCCGCTTCGCGGTGGCGTATGTCGACGTCGCCAATGGCTTTGAACTGCAAATCGTCGCCGCCTGCGTGATCGGCGGTATCAGCACCATGGGCGGAATCGGCCGCGTGTGGGGCTGTCTGTTCGGCGCGCTGTTTCTCGGCGTGATTAACAACGCGCTGCCGGTGATCGGCATCTCGCCTTTCTGGCAGATGGCGATTTCCGGCGCGGTAATCGTGATCGCCGTATTGTTGAACGAACGCGGCAATAAGCGCCCGGGTCGCCTGATCCTGCGCGACGCGGCGCTTGCCAGGGCAAAACAGGCGGTGAAGCCATGAATAAGACGCCGCTTTCCGACCGCGCCGGCGCAGCGCCATGCGCCGCCGCTTTCTTCCGGCGTCTGCTGTGCTGGGAAGGTTTTCTGCTGGCGGTCACGCTGGCGGTATTTACCGCCAACGCGCTGGCCACCCCCTACTTTCTGAATATCTGGAACCTGTCGGACGCCACCTTTAACTTCACCGAGAAAGCGATCATCGTGCTGCCGATGGCCATGCTGATTATCGCCAGAGAGATAGATCTGTCCGTGGCGTCAACCATTGCGCTCAGCTCTACGGTGATGGGGTTCTGCGCGCAGGCGGGCGTAGATACGCCGCTGCTGGTCTGCATCGGGCTGGGCGTCGGGATGCTATGCGGCCTGTTCAACGGCCTGCTTGTAACCCGCTTTAACCTGTCGTCGATCGTCATCACCATCGGCACCATGAGTCTTTATCGCGGCATCACCTATATCTTGCTTGGCGATCGGGCGCTTAACCATTACCCGGACGGCTTCGCCTGGTTCGGGCAGGGCTATGTCTACGGCGCGCTATCGTTCGAGTTTGCGCTGTTTATGGTGCTCGCTGCGCTGTTCGCCTTCCTGCTGCACAAAACCAACTTCGGCCGCCGTACCTATGCTATCGGCAATAACCCGACCGGCGCCTGGTATTCCGGGGTCAATGTGAAACGCCACAATCTGATTTTGTTCACCCTGGTGGGGCTGATGGCCGGTCTGGCCTCGGTGCTGCTGACTTCGCGTCTTGGCAGCACGCGCCCCACGATCGCGCTGGGCTGGGAGTTGAGCATCATCACCATGGCGGTGCTGGGCGGCGTCAACATTCTGGGCGGATCGGGCAGCATGATCGGGGTGATTATCGCCGCCTTCCTGATGGGGCTGGTGACCTTCGGCCTTAGCCTGCTGAACGTGCCGGGAATTGTGATGTCGATTATCGTCGGTCTGATGCTGATTGCGGTGATTTCACTCCCCATTATTACGCGCCGGCTGATTCAGGGAAGACGCTGAATACCGCCGGCGGTGACGCACCGCGCCATCGCCGGAACCGCATTAACATGTTTAAGGAGAATGTAACCATGAGTTTTATGTTGGCTCTACCCAAAATCAGCCTGCACGGCGCAGGCGCCATCGACGATATGGTTAAGCTGCTTGCCGGCAAGCAATGGGGCAAGGCGCTGATCGTCACCGACGGGCAACTGGTAAAGCTGGGGTTGCTGAGCAGCCTATTCGACGCCCTTGATAAAGCCCGACTCCCATATACCCTGTTCGACAGCGTCTTCCCCAACCCGACGGAAGAACTGGTACAGCGGGGATTGGCGGCTTACCGGAGCGCCGATTGCAGCTATATCATCGCCTTCGGCGGCGGCAGTCCGATTGATACCGCCAAGGCGATCAAAATCCTTAGCGCCAATCCGGGGCCATCCACCGCTTACTCCGGGGTCGGCAAAGTCATCAATGCCGGCGCGCCTTTGGTGGCGATTAACACCACGGCGGGCACCGCTGCCGAAATGACCAGCAACGCCGTGATTATCGACAGCGTGCGCCGGGTGAAAGAAGTGATCATTGACCCGAACATTATCCCGGATATCGCCGTTGACGATCCGCAGGTGATGCTGGGTATTCCGCCGGATGTTACCGCGGCAACCGGGATGGATGCGTTGACCCACGCGATTGAAGCCTACGTTTCCGTCGGCGCGCACCCGCTGACGGATGCGTCCGCCCTGGAAGCCATCCGCCTGATTAGCCATTGGCTGCCCGCGGCCGTCGACAACGGCCGCGACCTTAAAGCGCGCGAAATGATGGCTTACGGCCAGTATTTAGCGGGGATGGCGTTTAACAGCGCCGGTCTTGGCCTGGTCCATGCCCTGGCGCACCAGCCAGGCGCCACGCACGACCTCCCCCACGGCACCTGTAACGCCATTCTGCTGCCGATCGTCGAGGCGTTCAACCGTCCGCAGGCGGTGGCGCGTTTTGCGCGCATAGCCGAAGCGATGGGAGTGAATGCGCAGGGAATGAGTGAAGAACAAGCCAGCCTGCAAGCGATTGAGGCCATCCGCGCGCTCTCCGCCCGCGTGGGTATCCCGTCCGGTTTCCGCCAGTTGGGCATTACCGCGGACGATATCGAAGGGTGGCTGGATAAAGCGCTGGCAGACCCCTGCGCGCCATGCAACCCGCGCACCGCCTCCCGCGAAGAGGTGCGCGAACTCTACCTGGAGGCGCTATAAAGCGCCGGGCCGGCAGCAAGATTTCCGGCGGCGCATCATCGATATCGCGCCAGGCGGGGCCGGCAACCGCGATGATATAAACCACGGTGGGGGAACGCCTCCCCCACGCTCACAGCGTCAACGGCGACTCTTCCCGCTCGTCTTCCCCCTCCTGCTGGGTGATCAATACGTTGTAGGCCACCGAACAAAACAGCGAATTCAGCCGGTTCATATCCCCCAACAGTCCCAGATGCAGGGAGCTGGTTTCCAGACTCTGCACATTCTGCTGATGCAGCCGATCGACGTGGGCGTGGGCGTAGCGCCGGTTGAGAATACGGAAGCGATGTTTGGCGCGGCGTAACCGTTTCGCGCTGGTGATATCTTCGGAAAGAAATACCGACAGGCCAAGGCGCAGATTCGACATCAGCTGCTCGTGCAGATGATTTAACTCCGTCAGTCCCTGAGCGGAAAACGCGCGGCGAATGGTCGAGGAGGTATTGGCGACGTCGTCCGCCATGCGCTCAATAATATCCCCCGCCTGTTCCAGATTCAGCGCCACTTCGATCACTTCCGCCCAGCGCCGGGAATCGCGCTCGTCGAGACTCTCTTTCGGTATTTGCGCCAGATAGAGCTTAATCGCGGTATACAGCACGTCGACGTCGTCATCCAGCCGGCGCACCTCCCGCCGCTGCATATGGTCGCCCTGCATAACGTCGCGGTACAGGCGCAGCATCTGTTCCACCACATCCCCAATGCGCAAGGTTTCCCGCGCGGCGTTGGTCAAAGCCAATGCCGGCGTATCCAGCGCGCTGGTATCCAGGTGCCGCGGCTTCATCTGCATGTCCACCTCGGGCGAGTCGGCAATCATGGCGCAGGACAGCCGCGCCACCACCTCAGCGAACGGGATCAGCAACAGGCAGCGGATCAGGTTGTAAAAAAGATGAAAATAAATCACCAGCTCTTCCGAACTCAGCGGCAGCCGGGCCAGCCAGCGGGAAAGTATCTCCACCATCGGCAAGACCACCAGGCAGCCCATCAGCTTGAATAGCATGCTGCCGAGAGCCACGCGCCGGCCGGCGGCGTTCTGCGCGCTGGCGCTGATTATCGTCAATAGCCCGCTGCCCAGATTGGCGCCAATCACCAGGCACATCGCCACTTCCAGAGAAATCACCCCGCTGGCCGTCAGAGTCGCGGTCAGCAGTACCGCCGCCAGGCTGGAATAACTCACCACGGCGAACAGCGCGCCGACCAGCGCATCAAGCATGATGTCGCCGGTCAGTGAAGAGAACAGCACTTTCACGCCGGCGGTCTGGGTGATCGGCGTGGCCGCCGCCACGATCATTTCCAACGCCAGCAGGATCAGCCCCAGGCCGATAGCCACCCGGCCGATCTGGCCGATGCGCGTCTGCTTGCGGCTGAGAAAGAAGATCACCCCCAGAAAAATCAGCAGCGGAGAGAGCCAGGAGAGATCGAACGTCAGTATGCGCACCATCAGCGCGGTGCCGACGTCGGCGCCGAGAATAATCACCAACGCCGGCGCCAGCGCCACCAGGCGCTGAGAAACAAAGGACGTGGTCAGCAGCGCGGTGGCATTGCTGCTTTGCACCAGCGCCGTAACGCCAATCCCGGCGACAAAAGCCCAGGGTTTCTTGTCCACGCTGTCGCTAAGAATGCGCCGTAGGCTGGCGCCGTAAACGCGCATGATGCCGGTGCGCACAATGTGCGTTCCCCACACCAGCAAGGCAATCGCCGAAAGTAAATGCAGCAAAGTTAACACTACGTTAATTTCCCTAAAACAAATGTGAGATTGATTATTCAGTAGCCATTAGATTACCAGATGTTTCCCGCTGTGGCTGAAAAGCGCTTTCCCTATGAAAAAACAGGCTGACTGGATTCAGTACGGATAGCTAATTAACTAACAATATTTAAAAAAACGCTTTCAAATCAATAATCCTCCCGATTTTCTCTCACAGCCCCACGATATCGGGATATCCTTTTTGCGACCTGTAGACAATCTAAATTATAGGTTAAGTAATTCTTCAGACATGTAATGCAGTAAGGAAAAGGGATGAGGACCAAAACGTCGTACGGCCTTAATTGGCTCCCGCTAGTGATTATTCTTATTATCGCCAGCATTCTCTGGCAGCTAACGCCCCCCACCGGACTCAGCCAGGCCGCCTGGCATTCCGCCGTGATTTTCGTCGCCACCATTATCTGTATTGTGGCGAACGTACTCCCGATAGGGGCTATCGGTATTATCAGTATTACCCTCTTCGCCCTGACCTACGCCGCGGGCGATGCCACCGCCAGCGGCTCAATACAAACGGCGCTCAGCGATCTCAACAGTTCCCTGATCTGGCTGATAGTGGTGGCGTTTATGATCGCCCGCGGCTTTATCAAGACCGGGCTGGGGCGTCGCATCGCGTTACAGATGATCCGCCTGTTGGGCAAACGCACGCTTGGGCTGGCTTACGGACTGGCGTTTGCCGACCTGGTGCTCTCGCCGGCGATGCCGAGCAACACCGCGCGCTGCGGCGGTATTATTTATCCGATCGCCGACTCGCTGTCGCGCAGCTTTGACTCCAGGCCGGACGATGCCTCGCGCAGTAAAATCGGCACCTTCCTGATCACCTGCATCGGTAACGTTAACGATGTCACCGCCTCGATGTTTATGACCGCCTATACAGGCAACCTGCTGGCGGTAAAACTGGCGGCCAACGCCGGGGTGACCATCACCTGGGGCAGCTGGTTCCTCGCCGCGCTGGTTCCTTGCTTAATCTCCTTGACCATCGTTCCGCTGTTTGTTTACTGGCTGACCAAGCCGGAAATCCGCCATACGCCGGACGCGCCCAAACTGGCGGTCAGCGAACTGGAAAAAATGGGCCGCATGAGCCGCGGCGAATGGCTGATGGCCGTGACGGTGATCCTGCTGCTGGTGCTGTGGATTTTTGGCGATCGGTTAGGCGTTGACGCCACCACCGCCTCTTTCGTCGGCCTGTCGTTCCTGCTGCTGACCGGCGTCTTAAGCTGGGAAGACGTCAAAAGCGAAAAAGGCGCCTGGGATACGCTTATCTGGTTCGCCGCGCTGCTGATGATGGCCAACCAGTTGAAAAAACTCGGCTTCACCACCTGGTTCGGCGATCTGATCGGCAACAGCATCGGCCATATGATGCAGGGCACCAGCTGGGTGCTGGTGCTGCTGTTGCTCAATGCGGCCTACTTCTACACCCACTACTTCTTCGCCAGCGGCAACGCGCAAATCGCGGCGCTGTTCGCGGTGTTCCTCGGCGTGGGGATTAACCTGAATATTCCCGCGGTGCCGATGGCATTTATGCTGGCTTTCACCAGCAGCCTGTATTGCTCGCTGACGCAATATACGCACGCCCGCGGACCGATTCTGTTCGGCGCCGGATATGTGCCGACGGCCGTATGGTGGCGAACCGGCTTTGTCGTCAGCCTGGTTAATCAGGCGGTATTTATGTCGGCGGGCCTGCTGTGGTGGAAAGCGATTGGTTTGTACTGATTTTGTACTGAGAAAAGGCCGGAGTTATCCGGCCCGTTTCATTTTATCGCGGCAAAAGCATGGATTAGAAAGAGTAGGACAGACTGCCGACGATACTGCGCTCGGCGCCGAAGTAGCAGAACTCCAGCGAGTTACAGGCCGCCACGTAACGTTTATCGGTCAGGTTATTCACGTTCAGCTGCGCGCTCAGACCTTTCAATCCGACCTTCGACAGATCGTACCCGACCGCCATATCCACCAGCGTGTAGGAAGGCAGCGTATGCGTATTGGCGCGATCGCTGGTCACGCCGTTCACGTAGCGCACCCCGGCCCCCAGCGTCAGACCGTCCAGCGGACCGTTATTCACATCGTAGCTGGCCCAGGCGCTGGCCTGATTACGCGGCGCGTAAACGGCGCGTTTCCCCTGCTCTTCCGGACTGCTCTTCTTATAGCGAATATCCGTATACGTGTAGGCGGCCTGCAGGCGCAGATTGTCGGTAATATGGCTGACGGCTTCCAGCTCCACGCCCTCCGATTCGATTTCCCCCACCGAGCGGTAGGGGTCGGTCGGCTGCACTTTGGTGGCGACATTCTTCTGATTAATGCGGAATAGCGACATGCTGTACTGGTTTTGCGAACCTTCCGGCTGATATTTTAGCCCGGCTTCCCACTGCCGACCTTTCATCGGCTCCAGCACGTTGCCGTCCTCGCCGACAAAACTGGTGGGGGTAAACGCGGTGGAATAGCTGACGTAAGGGGCAAAGCCGGAGTCAAACAAATAGAGCAACGCCGCACGGGAGCTAAAATTGTCCTTATCCAGTTCGCTGCGGTTGCCCGTGCTCTTATCGATATTGGTCACTTTCACCCGATCGTGGCGCCCGCCCAGCGTGAAACGCCAGCGCTCCCAGCTCATCTGATCCTGAACGTAGATCCCCGTTTGTTGCAGCTTATGCTTCTCAATCGTTGACGGATACATGGCCGTCGGCAACGCGCCATAAACCGGGTTGAAAGCATCAATATCCGGGAAGGCGCCTGAAGGCCAGTCCACGTCATTATGGCGCTGCTGGTAGTCAATCCCCACCAGCAGGCGGTGGTTCACCGCGCCGGTATCAAAGCTGCCGTCGAGCTGGTTATCCAACGTCAGCGCCGAAAGCGCTTCCCGCGAGCCGGAATAGTAGCGATACAGCGAGTCGTCGCCGCTCCAGCCATAGGCATACACCTGATCCAACCTGACCTTGCTCTTCAGATAGCGCAGTTTCTGGCGTACCGCCCAGCCGTTATCAAAACCCTGTTCGAAGTTGTATCCCACCATATTCTGCTTACGGTCGTACTTCTCGTAATTCTCTTCCCCTTCATAGAAGTTATTCGAGATTTTACGGCCGTTGTGCGCCACCACGGTGCCCTCATAGGGTAAACCCGAGTGGCTGCCGCCTTCCGGATCGCGATGCAGATAAGCCATCAGCTCCAGCCGGGTTTTATCGGAAATACGCCACGTCAGGCTGGGAGCGATGGCATAGCGCTCCTCTTTCAGCGGCCCGAACTGGGTATCCGCTTTACGCACTATGCCGCCAAGGCGGAAAGCGAAACGCTCGTCGTCATCCAGCGGCCCGGTGACGTCAAACGCCGCGCCGCGCTGGGCATTATTCCCGGCAAACAGTTTGATCTGCCCGCTGCGCTCAAACGACGGCTGGCGGGAATTCAACGCCACAATCCCGCCCGGAGAGGCGCGGCCATACAGCACCGACGCCGGGCCTCTTACCACTTCGATACTCTCCAGAAACCAGGGATCGACCACCAGAGAACTGTGGGAGTTGGTATCCCCCATCATTTTCAGACCGTCCAGATAGACATTATCCAGACTGCCGTCGGAAAAACCGCGCAGCACCATATAGTCGAAACGGTTGGAAGCGCCGATCTGGTCGCTGAATACGCCCGGCGTATAGCTGACGGCCTGACGTACGTTGATCGCTCCCTGCTGCTGAATCTGCTCGCGCGTGACGATGGAAACCGCCTGCGGCGTTTCAATATCCGCCGTCGCCAGCTTGGTGGCGCCGCTTTGCGTTTGCGTGGTAACCACTATCGTATCCTTGCCGGCGCCAGACGGCGCCGCCGTCTCTTCCTCCGCCAGCGCCGATACACTAAAGCCGCCCGTGATGCACCCAATCACCAGCGCCAGCCGCGTTTTTCTCAACATGACAATCTCCGCCCGATCTTTTTTGTAAATAAGAATTATTACCGTTTTTAGCCGCGCAGTAGCTATGCGCAACGACAACTTGCGTATGCGCAATGACAAAAGCGCGCGGCGGCGGGAACTATTGAAAAATCGTGGAGTAACGACCTGCCGTATGGCGGATGCGGATCGGACGTAACGCCATAGGCAAGCCGCTCAGGGAATGGCGCGCACCGCGCTCGGCGCGATACCGTAGCGCCGCCTGAAGGCGGTGGCGAAGTTGGTGGCGTGTTGATAGCCGGACATCCAGGCGGCCTGCTGGACGCTATATCCCTGTTCAAGATAGCGGCGCGCCAGTTCCAACCGACAATCACGCAGGTAATCGAATACCGAGTGCCCGTAGGTTTGACGGAATTTGCTTCTCAGGCTGCTGGGACTCATGGCGGCCGCTTGCGCCAGCTCATGCAAGGTATAGGCGTTTTCCGGCTGCCGTTGCAGCAGTTGGCGTACGTTCTCCAGACGGCAGCGCTCGCCCGGCGCGGACAGATAGCCTTTTTCCCGCCCCCGCGGTTCGGCCGACAGGCCATAGCCCAGCAGTTGCAGCATGATCCCTTCCAGCATCAGCTGGCGCGGCAATCCGGCCACGCTGCTTTCCAGCGCCTGTTGCAGGCCGGACAGCAAATAACCGGGCACCTGCCATATAAAAGCGGCGGTTGGGGAATGCGTCCATTCATGCAGCAGCGAGGCCATCATCGGCTGCGGCTGGAAACTGGCGGGATCAATACCCAGCGTCAGGGTCTTGAGATGGCGATCGGCCGGGTGGCTGGCGTTCATCACCATCTGCTCGCCCAGCCGGGTGCTGAGCGCCATCCCCGAACGCACGACGTATTCCCGGCCGCTCAGCCGGATCGCCACGCAGCCTTCCAGCACCACCAGCGTATACATGGGGGAACATTGCAGCGAGGTCGACTCATAGGGCTGCAAAACCCGTACGTCGGAGTTCGTCAGGCAAATGCCGGACGACAGCACCAGCTCTTCAACATTTCCCTGGACGACGATGCGCTTTTCTTTATCACCAGCGCCGCTCCCCGCCAGCGTGGGAAAGTGGTAGCGAATCCCATAGCGCTCGCCAAAATCAAAAAAATCCTCTATCGAGAAGCGGCGTTTTACTATCGCGGAAGAGACGGAGTTGACCATGCTTTGAACCCGGGATCAGGCCAGCCATCGCTGGGGAGAAAAATGCCAGAGCAATTATTATCAGGCTCACCATATCATCGGCGTCGGCACGCATCAATAATATTGATAACTATTCTCATCGGGTTGTTTTTCGCAACATCACCGGCATCCGTCAGGCGCGGAGTTAGTCCGCGTCGTACCCCAGATTCGGCGCCAGCCAGCGCTCAATTTCGCTGACGCTGATGCCTTTACGTTTGGCGTAATCCTCCACCTGATCGCGCTGAATCTGCGCCACGGCGAAATATTTGCTCTCCGGATGGCTGAAGTACCAACCGGATACCGACGCCCCCGGCCACATGGCGTAAGAGTCGGTGAGCTTCATCCCCGCGTGCTTTTCCACCTCCAGCAGCTGCCAGATTTCCGCTTTTTCGGTGTGATCGGGACAGGCCGGATAGCCCGGCGCCGGACGAATGCCCTGGTAGTTTTCCCGAATCAGTTCGTCATTGCTGAGGTTTTCATTGGCCGCATAGCCCCAATACACTTTGCGCACCCGCTCATGCAGATACTCGGCGAAAGCCTCCGCCAACCGGTCCGACAGCGCTTTGACCATGATTTTATTGTAATCGTCATGCTTCGCGTCCCAGCGTTCGGCCAGCGTATCCTCCTCCAGCCCGCCGGTGACGGCGAAAGCGCCCAGATAGTCGGGCTTGCCGCTGGATTTGGGGGCGACAAAATCGGCCAGACAGTAGTTGGGGAAATCCGTTTTTTCCGTTTGCTGACGCAGGTGATGGCTGACCAGCAGAACCTTGTCGCGCCGCTCGTCGCTATAAACCTCCACGTCGTCCCCCACCCGGTTGGCGGGGAATAATCCCACCACGCCGCGGGGATTAAGCGAACCGCTCGCCGACAGCTCGTCCAGCATGGCGTTGGCGTCGGCGAACAGCCGCTGCGCCTCCTCGCCCACCGTTTCATCCTCCAGAATGCGCGGATATTTGCCGGCCAGCGACCAGGTCATAAAGAATGGCGTCCAGTCGATATAATGACGCAGCGTATCGATACCGGCCCGCACTTCCTGCACGCCCAGGCGGTGCGCGACCGGCGGCGTATAGTTTTCCCAGTCCGGCTCGTAGGCGTTGTTGCGGGCGGCCTCCAGCGTAACGGGAGGCGTTCTTGGCCTTTTGCGGCCGTGCTGAATGCGCACCGTTTCATACTCTTTGCGAGTGCGCGCCACAAAGTCAGCGTACTGGGTTGGGGAGAGCAGCGCGGAGACCACCCCCACCGTGCGGGAAGCGTTCTGCACATAGACCGTCGGGCCGCTGTAGTTCTGCTCGATTTTCACCGCGGTATGGGCTTTCGACGTCGTCGCGCCGCCGATCATCAGCGGCAGGGTAAAGCCCTGGCGCTCCATCTCCTTCGCCACGTTGACCATCTCATCCAGCGAGGGGGTGATCAGACCGGACAGGCCGACGATATCCACCTTCTCTTCGCGCGCGGTCTTGAGGATTTTATCGGTAGGCACCATCACGCCCAGATCGATAATTTCATAGTTGTTGCACTGCAATACCACGCCGACGATGTTCTTGCCGATATCATGCACGTCCCCTTTCACCGTCGCCAGCAGGATCTTGCCGGCGGTGGAGCCTTTGGCCTTGCTGGCCTCGATATAGGGCTCGAGATAGGCCACCGCCTGCTTCATCACCCGGGCGGATTTCACCACCTGCGGCAAAAACATTTTCCCGGCGCCGAACAGGTCGCCGACCACGTTCATACCGTCCATCAGCGGCCCTTCGATCACTTCGATAGGCCGCTGCGCCTGCCGGCGCGCTTCCTCGGTATCCGGTTCGATAAATTCGGTAATGCCTTTAACCAGCGAATATTCCAGCCGCTTATTCACCGGCCAGCCGCGCCATTCCGCCTGCGGCTTGGTGCTCTCGTCATCCGACTTGCTGCCGCGGTATTTTTCCGCCAGATCCAGCAGACGTTCGGTGGCGTCGTCGCGGCGGTTGAGGATCACATCCTCCACCGCATCGCGCAGCTCCGCGGGAAGATCGTCATAGATCGCCAACTGACCGGCGTTGACGATCCCCATATCCATACCGTTGCGGATGGCGTGATAAAGAAAGACGGCGTGGATCGCTTCACGCACCATGTCATTGCCGCGGAAAGAAAACGACACGTTGGAGACGCCGCCGGAGATCATCGCGTGAGGCAGTTGCGCCTTGATATCCGCGCAGGCTTCGATGAAATCCACCGCGTAGTTGTTGTGCTCTTCGATGCCGGTGGCGACGGCGAAAATATTCGGGTCGAAAATAATATCTTCCGCGGGAAAACCGACTTCTTGCGTCAGAATGCGGTAGGCGCGGCGGCATATTTCAATTTTACGCGCCCGGGTATCCGCCTGGCCCGTCTCGTCAAACGCCATCACCACCACCGCCGCGCCGTAGCGGCGCACCAGCCTGGCGTGATGCACAAAGGCCTCGACCCCTTCCTTCATGGAAATCGAGTTCACTATGCCTTTGCCCTGAATGCATTTCAGCCCTTGCTCAATCACCTCCCATTTCGAGGAGTCGATCATGATGGGAACGCGGGCGATATCGGGCTCGCCGGCAATCAGACTCAGGAAACGGGTCATCGCCGCTTGCGCATCCAGCATGCCCTCATCCATATTGATATCGATAATCTGCGCGCCGCTCTCTACCTGCTGGCGGGCCACATCCAGCGCTTCATTATATTTCTCTTCTTTAATCAGCCGCTTGAAGCGCGCGGAGCCGGTTACGTTGGTGCGTTCGCCGACGTTGACAAACAGCGTATCGGCGTCGATATTCAGCGGCTCCAGCCCTGCCAGACGGCAGGCCACCGGGATCTGCGGCAGCTTGCGCGGCGCCACGCCGTCGACCACCTTGGCGACCGCGGCGATATGCGCCGGCGTCGAACCACAGCAACCGCCGACGATATTCAGAAAGCCGGAGCGCGCCCATTCGCCGATATGCCGCGCCATGTCCGCCGCATCCAGATCGTACTCGCCGAAAGCGTTCGGCAGCCCGGCGTTCGGGTGCGCCGACACGTAACACTCGGCGATGCGGGAAAGTTCAGCCACATACTGACGCAGCTCATCCGGCCCCAGCGCGCAGTTCAGGCCGAACGACAGCGGCCGGGCGTGACGCAGTGCGTTATAGAAGGCTTCGGTGGTCTGCCCCGACAGCGTACGCCCGGAGGCATCGGTGATGGTGCCGGAGATCATCACCGGCAGCTCCACCCTCAGCGCCTCAAACTCGGTTTCCACCGCAAAGACCGCGGCTTTGGCATTCAGGGTGTCAAAGATGGTTTCGATCATGATTAGATCGACACCACCCTCGATCAATGCGCGCGTGGATTCACGGTAAGCCGCGACCAGTTGATCAAAACTGATATTACGGAATGCCGGATCGTTAACGTCGGGCGAGATAGAGGCGGTGCGGTTGGTCGGGCCGAGCACTCCCGCGACGAAGCGCGGTTTATCCGGCGTCAGCGCCGTCCACCTGTCGGCGCAGGCGCGGGCCAGCCGCGCCGCGGCGGTATTAATTTCGGCGGAGAGCGACTCCATCCCATAATCGGCCATGGCGATGGTGGTGGAGTTGAAGGTATTGGTTTCGAGGATATCCGCGCCGGCTTCCAGATAGGCGTCGTGGATGGCGCTAATCACCTGAGGCCGGGTCAGCGCCAGAAGATCGTTATTGCCTTTTACGTCGCTCGGCCAGTCCGCAAAGCGCTCGCCGCGATAATCTTCTTCCTGCAAACGATAACTTTGGATCATGGTTCCCATGCCACCATCCAACACCATAATCCGTTGCGCTAACTGACGGCGCAATTCGTCTAGCCGATTAATCACAAAAAACCCCATTCCAGCGATGAATATCTCACCAATGCAAACGCTTATCCTAGCATAAGTTGCCAATCCGCTGGCGCGGCCTCGCATGATACTTTTTCAGGCTGGCCGCGGATAAAGAAGAGTTGCATTCTTTGACAGAAAAACGAAAATCAATTCCATTATCTGAAAAAGGAACCCAAACCATGTCGCCAGCAGAACCAGCCAAAAGAGGGAAGAAACCCAGAGCCAGCGCCGCCGCGCCCGTTCAGCCGGCCGGACAGGTGCAATCGCTGACCCGCGGTCTGACGTTGCTGGAATATATCGCCAGGGCCAACGGCAGCGTGGCGCTGACCGATCTGGCGCAGCAGGCGGGGTTGCCCAACTCCACCACGCACCGCTTGCTGACCACCATGCAGCAGCAGGGGTTTGTCCGTCAGGTGGGCGATCTCGGCTTATGGACCATCGCCTCCCACGCCTTTATCGTCGGCAGCAGCTTCCTGCGCAGCCGTAATCTGCTGACGCTCGTGCACCCGATTTTACGCAAATTGATGGAAACCTCCGGCGAGACGGTGAATTTGGCCGTGTTGGACCATAGCGATTTTGAGGCGGTTATCGTCGATCAGGTGCAGTGTACCGCGCTGATGCGCATGTCCGCGCCCATCGGCGGCAAGCTGCCGATACACGCCTCCGGGGCGGGAAAAGCCTTTCTGGCCGGTCTGCCGGACGAACAGGTGATCCGCCTGCTGCATAAAAAGGGACTGCACGCCTATACCCCGCATACCCTCAACTCGCCGCAAAACCTCAAGGAAAACCTGTCCGTCATCCGCAAGCAGGGCTACGCCTTCGACGACGAAGAACACGCGCTGGGGCTGCGCTGCGTGGCGGCCAGCATTCTCGACGAGCACCATGAAGCCTTTGCCGCCATCTCCATTTCCGGACCGGTATCGCGCATTACCGACGATCGCATCACCGAACTGGGCGCCCTGGTCATCAAAGCGGCAAAAGAGGTTACCCGCGAATACAGCGGCATAGACTAGCTCGCGGATAAGGGCAGCGCTTCCCTCCCCTTATCGGCCGCCGCCCGCTGGCTAAAGCGTTTTCTGCGCCGATAGGCGTAAACGTCTTCAATATGGCCGTCGCGAATGCGCCGCTGCAACGCCCGCCAATAGTCGGCCCGGAACAATTCGCCGTGCATCTCCTCCAGCAGCGCCTGTACTTTTCTGTCGCTGCACAGAAAATGCCGGAACTCCTCGGGAAAAACATCGTTGTCGGCCACGCTGTACCAGGGCTCCGCCGCCAACTCGTCCTCCGGGTAGCGCGGCGGCGGAATATCGCGGAAATTCACCTCCGTCATATAGCAAATTTCATCGTAATCATAGAACACCACCCGGCCGTGGCGGGTCACGCCGAAGTTTTTAAACAGCATATCGCCGGGGAAAATATTGGCGGCGGCCAGCTGTTTGATGGCATTGCCATACTCTTCAATAACATCGTGCAGTTGCTGCCCGCCGGCCTGTTCAAGATAAAGATTCAGCGGCGTCATCCGCCGTTCCATATACAGATGGCGGATCACCAGCTGCTCGCCGGCATCCTGCAGTTTTTCCGGCACTTCCCGCCGCAGTTCCGCCATTAATTCAGGGCTGATGCGCCGTTTATCGATCACGAAGTTTTCATACTCCTGGGTATCGGCCATCCTTCCCACGCGATCGTGATCTTTCACCAGCCGATAGCACGCCTTCACCCGCTCGGCATCGACCTCTTTCGGCGGCGCGAAGCGATCTTTAATCACCTTAAACACCCGGTCGAAGGAGGGCAGCGTGAACACCAGCATCACCATTCCCTTCACGCCCGGCGCGCTAATAAATTGCTCCCGGGATGCGGCGATAAAATGCAGATACTCGCGGTAATATTCCGTTTTGCTGTGCTTCTGGCAGCCTATCGCCAGATACAGCTCGGCGGTGGTTTTCCCCGGCAGAATATCGCGCAGCCAGGCCACCAGCGCGGAGGGCTGCGGGGAGTAAACCATAAAGTAGGATCGGGCAAAACCAAATACGATGCTGGCTTCCGCTTTACCGGTCAGGCAGGTATCGATAAACACCGCCCCCCGCTCGTTATGGTGAATCGGCAACAGAAAAGGAAAAACGCCCTGCGGCAGGGACAGTTTTCCCACCAGCCAGGCGGCCTTATTGCGGTAGAACAGTTCGTTAGCCACCTGCAGCGTTGCCTGGGAAAGTTGCTCAGACGAGAATGCCTGCTGCACATAGGTCAGGATATATGAGATATCCCGCGGCAAATTTTCCCACGGCAAACGCAGCGGCACATCTCCCAGCACTTTTTCCAGCATCATCCGCCAGCCGCCGGACGGGACAAACGTGCGGGCGATGGGACGCGGAATTTCACGAAAACGCGTCTCGGGCTGGGAGCTGAAAATAAACAGCTTTTCAGGCGTAAGCTCCCGGTGATGAAACAAGCGGCAATAGACCGAGTTGAAAAAGCTTTCGGCGATCTCAAAGCGCGGGTAATCGGGCAGCAGCGCGGTATAAATCCGTTTTACCCGCGCCAGAAAATCCGCATCGTCGCAGCGCGCGCCGGTGATACAGCGTAGCTGCTCCACCACCAGCCCGACATGATGATCATACAGATGAATGCGCTGTTTCATCGCCTGCTGCACCGCCGACCAGTCCGCCTGTTCAAAGCGTTGCTGCGCGCCGGCGGTCACTTCCAGAAAGCGTCCGTATTGGGCGTCAAAGCCCTGCAGAATGGTCTGTGCCGTCAGCTGTTCAAGGTCGCGCGCCATCATGGTTCTCCACCGGAAAAGCGGCCGGGCTCAGAATTGCTGCTCTTCCGTGGAGCCGGTCAGCGCCGTCACCGAAGACGCTCCGCCCTGAATGATATTCGTCACCTTATCAAAGTAGCCGGTGCCGACCTCCTGCTGATGCGACGAGAAGGTGTAGCCCTCGCTAATGGCGTCGAATTCCGGCTGCTGCACTTTCTCGACGTAATGCTTCATGCCCTCGCCGCGCGCGTACGCATGGGCCAGGTCGAACATGTTGAACCACATGCTGTGGATGCCGGCCAGGGTAATAAACTGATATTTATAGCCCATGGCGGACAGTTCGTCCTGGAAACGCGCGATGGCGCCGTCGTCCAGATTCTTTTTCCAGTTAAAGGAGGGGGAACAGTTATAGGCCAATAATTTACCGGGATATTTTTCATGTATCGCCTCGGCAAAACGACGCGCCGCGGCCAGATCCGGCGTGGAGGTTTCACACCATACCAGGTCGGCGTAAGGCGCGTAAGCCAGTCCGCGGCTGATGGCCTGCTCTATCCCGGCGCGGGTGCGGTAAAACCCTTCCACCGTGCGCTCGCCGGTCACGAAGGGCCGATCGTAACTATCGCAGTCCGACGTCAGTAAATCCGCGGCGTCCGCATCGGTACGGGCCACCAATAACGTCGGCACGCCCAGCACGTCCGCAGCCAGACGCGCGGCGACCAGTTTGTGAATCGCTTCCTGCGTCGGCACCAGGACTTTTCCTCCCATATGGCCGCACTTTTTCACCGAGGCCAGTTGGTCTTCGAAATGCACCGCCGCCGCCCCGGCTTCAATCATCGATTTCATCAGTTCAAAAGCGTTCAGCACCCCGCCGAACCCCGCCTCCGCATCAGCGACAATCGGCAGAAAATAGTCGGTATAGCCTTTATCGCCCGCTTCGATTCGATTGGCCCACTGGATCTGATCGGCGCGCCGGAAGGTGTTATTAATCCGCTCGACAACGGCGGGCACCGAATTCGCCGGATACAACGACTGGTCGGGATACATGCTGGCCGCCAGATTCGCATCCGCCGCCACCTGCCAGCCGGAAAGATAAATCGCCTCAATGCCGGCTTTGGCCTGCTGTAACGCCTGGCCGCCGGTTAATGCCCCCAGACAGTTGACGTAACCCTTGCGCGCGTCGCCATGCAGCAGGTTCCATAATTTAACGGCGCCCAGCTGCGCCAAGGTACACGCCGGGTTGACCGAACCGCGCAGATTAATCACGTCTTCGGCGCGGTAAGGGCGGGTAATGCCCTCCCAGCGGGCCGTTTTCCATTGTTGTTCAATTTGTTGGATCTGTTGGGTACGAGAGAGGGTCATCGCTGAGATTCCTTATGGTTGGCGGTCAGGGTTAATCAAGCAGGGCATAGCCGGGCAAAGTCAGGAAGTCGATCAGTTCATCCTGGGTGGTGATTTTCTCCATCAGGCGGGCCGCTTCATCAAAGCGTCCGCCGCTGAAGTCCGCCTCACCCAACTCGTCCTGAATAACCAGCATTTCCTCCGCCAGCATCTGGCGAAATAGCGCCTTAGTGACGGGACGACCGTCGCTCAGGGTTTTACCGTGGCGGATCCATTGCCAGATTGAAGTACGGGAAATTTCAGCCGTCGCCGCATCCTCCATCAGTCCGTAAATCGGCACACAGCCGTTGCCGGAAATCCAGGCTTCGATGTACTGCACCGCCACGCGGATATTGGCGCGCATTCCCGCCTCCGTCCGCTCGCCGGGACAGGGCTCCAGCAGCTGCGCGGCGGTGACGGGCGCATCCTCTTCGCGCGTAACCTCAAGCTGATTTTTGCCCGCCTGCAAAGCCCGATCAAAAATCTCCATCACCGCGTCCGCCAAACCGGGATGCGCGATCCAGGTGCCGTCATGACCGTTCCCGGCCTCCAGCTCTTTATCCTTGCGCACCTTATCCAGCACCCAGTCATTGCGTTGCGGATCCTTACTGGGAATAAAAGCGGCCATGCCCCCCATGGCAAACGCGCCGCGCCGGTGGCAGGTTTTGATCAGCAGGCGCGAATAGGCGCCAAGGAAAGGTTTATCCATCGTCACCGACTGCCTGTCCGGCAAAACGCGGTCGGGATGGTTTTTCAACGTCTTGATATAGCTGAAAATATAGTCCCATCGGCCACAGTTCAGACCGACAATATGATCGCGCAGCGCATAAAGGATCTCGTCCATCTGGAAGACGGCGGGCAAGGTTTCAATCAGCACCGTGGCCTTGATGGTGCCGCGCGGCAGATCGAAGCGATCTTCGGTGTGGCAAAATACCTCACTCCACCACGCCGCCTCCTGCCACGACTGCATTTTGGGCAAATAGAAATACGGCCCGCTGCCTTTCGCCAGCAGGGCCTGATGGTTATGGAAAAAGTAGAGTGCGAAATCGAACAGGCTGGCGGGAATGCCTTCTCTCTGCCAGGTCACATGTTTTTCAGGCAAATGCAAACCACGCACCCGGCAGATCAGCACGGCGGGATCGGGTTTCAGCTGATAAATTTTCCCCGCCTCGCTGGTGTAGGAAATCGTTCCTGTTACCGCATCCCGCAGATTCATCTGACCATCAATCACTTTGTCCCAGCCGGGAGAGAGCGAATCTTCAAAATCCGCCATAAAGACCTTTACGTTGGCGTTCAGGGCATTGATCACCATCTTGCGCTCAACGGGCCCGGTGATTTCAACGCGGCGATCGCTGAGGTCGTCGGGAATAGCGCGGATTTTCCACTCGCTTTCTCTAATGGAAGCGGTTTCCGCCAGGAAATCCGGCAATAGCCCATTATCGATTTTCTCCTGCTGCGCCTGGCGATCGGCCAGCAGCCGATTTCGCCGCGCGGTAAAGCGCTCGACCAACTCGGTTAAAAATCCAATCGCCTCGTCATTAAGGATCTCCCGTTCCTTATCGCCGAAGCGTTGGCTGAAGGCCAGGTCTCTGCTTATCGTCTGTTGCGCCATTTCGTTGCTTCCTTCTCCAGATTCTCTTTCACCAGCAGCCCAGTCAGCTGAGGTCAAAGATATGAACATTTATTAACCGACAGTTTTAAGCGTAATTCATTAAAAATAAAAATCAAAAACTATTTCCATTTTTATTTTTAATTACACATAATGAACTGATAAATAATAAATTTAAAAAATATATTTATGGGAAATAGATTTCAAACAATAAAGTATGGATGTAAAAAAGGCGCCTGGAAGGCGCCTGAGGCAGGGAAAAGAACGGTTTAGTCCAGCGTTGGATTCATACGGCTCAGATCATAAGGCGTGATCTGGTAAACGTAATAGTTAAGCCAGTTAACAAACAGTAGATACCCATGGCTGCGCCAGGTTGCTTTGGGCACAACCTGCGGGTCGTTACCAGGAAAATAGTTCACCGGGATCGTCGGATCGAGCCCGGCATCGCGATCGCGAAAGTATTCGCTCGCCAGCGTCAAGGCATCGTATTCGGGGTGGCCGGTAACAAAAGCCAGCCGCTTATCCCGACTGGCAAACAGGTACGCGCCGGTCTCCTCGGATTCAGCCAGAATCTCCAGGTCGGTCTGTCTGCGAATAACATCAGAGGGGAAATCGGCATAGCGCGAATGAGGCGCCAAAAAGGTTTCATCAAAGCCTCGCGTCAATAAAGCATGCGGTTGCAGCGTATGATGCGAATAGACGCCTGATAACTTATCCGTACGGGTCATTTTCGGAATACCGTACAGGATATTTAACGCCGCCTGTACCGCCCAACACACAAACAGCGTGGAGGTGACGTGTCCTTTTGCCCAATCAATCACTCTGGCGATCTGCGGCCAATAGGCCACGTCACAAAAATCAACCAGCCCCAGCGGCGCCCCGGTAACGATCAATCCATCAAAGTTCTCGTCCTGGATATCGTCAAAGTGACAGTAAAAATTATTCAGATGCTCGGCAGGGGTGTTCTTCGACTCACGGCTATCGATACGCAGCAATTGAATATCAATCTGTAACGGCGAGTTCGACAACAGTCTCAGAAACTGGTTTTCAGTTTCGATCTTCTTCGGCATCAGGTTCAGTACCAGCACTTTCAAAGGACGAATTTCCTGCGTCTTTGCGCGCGAGGACGTCATTACAAAAACGTTCTCATTACGCAGGAAACTTACGGCTGGTAACTCATCAGGAACCCGGATTGGCATAACCTTATATCCTCACAGCATACGTTTATACGTTTAGACTTCTAGATGCCCGAAGATAGCGACTTTTGCACTTAATGTCGAGCAGACACTGACTAAGGTGAAAATGTTTCATCACTATGGGGATATGCTTATCTGTTTTTCGCATAAATAAAGGGGGGAGATGAGAAATAAATACCACAACGCAAAAAGCCCCATGCTTTCGCATGAGGCTTTCTACTTGTTTGATGCCTGGCAGTTCCCTACTCTCACATGGGGAGACCCCACACTACCATCGGCGCTACGGCGTTTCACTGCTGAGTTCGGCATGG
>NZ_JAKPCB010000080.1:0-36197 GCF_023347575.1 Brenneria tiliae
ATGTGAGAGTAGGGAACTGCCAGGCATCAAATAAAGTAAAAAGCCTCATGCGAAAGCATGGGGCTTTTTGCGTTGTGGGATGACGATGAATCACGGTCGTTATTAAGATAAAACCACGCTACCATCCACTCGGGATCGGGTAGACTATGGAACATCTGATCTAAAGAGTACTCATACTATGACGAATAGTGTCATATCGCTAAAACCATATCATACTTTCGCATTACCTGTTTTCGCGTCGCAAGCCACCGTTGCCGATACACAAGCGCAACTTATTGCTGGATGGCGTGCCGCCCGTTTATCGCAACGCCCTGTTTTGCTGTTGGGGGAAGGGAGTAATATTCTTTTCCTGGAAGACTTTGCCGGCACGGTCCTGCTTAACCGGCTTAAGGGTGTTGACGTTAAGGAAGACGTTGATGGATGGCATCTTCATGTCGGCGCCGGTGAAAATTGGCATCGTCTGGTGCAGTACTCGCTCGAGTTGGGGATGGCCGGTTTAGAGAATCTTGCGTTGATCCCTGGATGTGTTGGCTCCGCGCCGATACAGAATATTGGTGCCTATGGCGTAGAGCTGAAGAGCGTATGTGAGTATGTTGATTTGTTAGATCTGAACCTTGGCACGGTAAAACGTCTCACTGCTTCCGAGTGCCAATTTGGTTACCGGGAAAGTATATTCAAACATCAATACAGGGATGGATTCGTCATCACTGCCGTTGGCTTGTTTTTGCATAAAAACTGGAATCCGCTATTAGGCTACGGTGATTTGAATAAGCTGGATCCGGCTACGGCCACACCTCGGCAAATATTCGATATGGTTTGCCATATGCGGCGTAGCAAATTGCCGGATCCTGCGGTTACCGGCAATGCGGGCAGTTTCTTTAAAAACCCGGTTATTACGGCGGAGCATTCTGCTGATATTTTGCAAAAATACCCAAGCGCTCCCCATTATTTACAACCAGATGGTCAAATAAAGCTGGCGGCCGGGTGGTTGATAGATCAGTGCGGCTTAAAAGGTTTTCAGGTGGGCGGCGCAGCGGTACACGACCAACAGGCATTAGTGCTGATTAATAAAGACAATGCGACCAGCCAGGATATCGTCGATCTGGCGCGCCATGTCCGCGGCCAGGTAGCTGAGCGATTTGGTATCTGGCTGGAGCCAGAGGTGCGTTTTATTGCCGCCACTGGAGAGGTGGATGCTGTCGGGGTATTATCATGAAGGATATTAAAGTTCCTCTCAGATTAATCAAGGTTCTGTCGGACGGCGGGTTTTACTCAGGGGAAGTTCTGGGTGAAATGATGGGGATGAGCCGCGCGGCGATTAATAAACATATTCAGACTATCCGGGAGTGGGGGATAGATGTTTTTACCGTTACCGGGAAAGGATATTGCCTGCCCGCACCGATGCAACTGCTGGATGAGAAACAGATCCTCGGCGCCTTGCCGGACGGTGGGGTCAGGGTTTTGCCGGTGGTTGACTCCACCAATCAATATCTTCTGGACAGACTGAGTTCGTTATCCTCCGGGGATGCCTGTATTGCGGAGTACCAGCAGTCTGGGCGCGGGCGCCGGGGGCGTCAGTGGTTTTCTCCCTTTGGCGCCAATCTTTATTTATCATTGTATTGGCGTTTGGAACAAGGCCCCGCCGCGGCGGTCGGCGTCAGTCTGGTCATTGGGATCGTGATGGCCGAGGTGCTGCACAAGCTCGGCGCTGAAGGGGTTCGCGTCAAATGGCCGAACGATCTCTATCTCAACGATCGCAAGCTGGCCGGTATTCTGGTTGAGTTAACGGGAAAAACCGGTGACGCGGCACATTTGGTCATTGGTATCGGTATCAACTTACGGATGCGTGAGCCTACAGATAAGGTGATCGATCAGGGCTGGATCAACCTCCAGGAAGCGGGGATCGACGTCGATCGTAATACGCTGAGCGCGACGCTGATTTCAGAGCTCAGACGCGCGTTAGCCACCTTCGAGCAACAAAGACTGGCGCCGTTTATTTCCCGATGGGAGCAGCTGGATAATTATTTTAACCGTCCGGTCAAATTGCTTATCGGTAATAGAGAAATACATGGAATTGAGCGAGGCATTGATAATCAGGGAGCGTTGTTACTGGAGAGCGATGGTGAATTGACACAGTATATTGGCGGAGAAATTTCGTTAAGAGGATTATAAAATAAAGGGGTGTTACTACCACCCCTTTATTTTAAACGCCCATTTACTTTCTCAAACGGACGTATTCCACGGCATGATTGGCGCTTTTTGTCATAATAAGACTGGCTCTTTCACGCGTCGGCAGAATATTTTGCTTTAAATTAAGCCCGTTTATCTCTTGCCAAAGCTGTGAGGCAATATCGATGGCTTCTTGCTCCGGCAGCTTGGCGTAATTGTGAAAATAGGAGCTTGGATTGGAAAAAGCGCCCTGTCGGAATTTCAGGAAGCGGTTGATATACCAGCTTTTTAATAACTCTTCCGGCGCATCGACATAAATTGAAAAATCAACGAAGTCAGAGACAAAAACTCTGTGCGGGTCATGGGGATAATCCATGCCGCTCTGTAATACGTTTAAACCTTCCAATATCAAAATATCGGGTTGCTGTAGCACCTTATGATGATTCGGCACAATATCATAGATGAGATGTGAATAAATCGGTGCCGTGACCGTATCTGCGCCTGACTTAATAGCGGAAACAAAGTTCACCAAACTATGCATATCATAAGATTGGGGAAAGCCTTTTTTCTTCATCAGATTGCGATCTTTTAAAACTTTATTCGGATGAAGAAAGCCGTCGGTGGTGATGAGCTCCACGCTGCGATGTTCAGGCCAACGGCTGAGTAACGCCTGCAGAACGCGCGCCGCGGTGCTTTTGCCGACGGCTACGCTGCCTGCGATACTGATGATATAAGGGATCTTCTGGCCATCGGTCCCCAAAAACTGCTCTAAAACCGCCTGGCGGCGCAGATTGGAACTGATATAGAAGTTAAGCAGGCGGGACAAAGGCAGATAAATTTCAGCGACTTCGTCTAATGAAAGATCTTCGTTAATCCCTTTGAGTTTAACGATCTCTTCCTCTGTCAGCGTTAATGGAACAGAATCGCGCAAGGCGGCCCATTGGCGGCGATCAAATTGTAGATATGGCGTAGCCAAAGATTGCTCTCTATTTCTCATAAGTCTGATTCTGCCTGCTTATACAGGTAAGAAAGGGGACTTCAGCCCACCGATAAACGAGCAGCATAGTATAATCTGCTCGCCTCAGGCCGTAGAACCTTTTCTTGATGTAATAGTTTTGATTAGGGGCAGGTTAACACTTTGCCGGTGGGAAAAAGAAGAGAAAATCAGTTTGCTACCCGATGCCTCTATTAAAGAGACGCCGGGCAGTGGCGTTAGCTGGCAATCGCCCGCTCTACGTGATTCACCGCGAAGAGGCGCTTATAGTAAATCGCGGTGGGATGGTAATAGCCATCGGGCGTGCTGGCATAGTCGGGAAGTTCGCCTAAATAGCGGTATCCCAGCGAGCGATAGAACATCTCCGCAGGGGAACCCGCCTGCGTATCCAGATAAAGTAACCCACGTTGCTGCTGGAGTGCGGCCTTTTCCAGGTTTTGCATCAATCGCCTGCCGATGCCCATTCTTCTTGCCCGGCTATGCACCAGCAATTTTTGAATTTCGGCTCGATTCTGTCCGTTGGATTTTTGACAGAGCTCCAATTGCACGCTTCCGACCACCCCCTCCGCGTCGCGGGCGATCCACAGCATGCGCTCACCTTTGGCGATCGACGGGCGTAAGCCGTGAAAATAACTCTCCGCTGCTTCATGGGATAACGGGGTCTGAAATCCAACAGAGGCTCCTTTGGCGACCGCATCTATCAATAGATTGGCAAGCTCACCGCGATAGACTGGCAGGGTGGCGACATTGAGGGATACGATTTTCATGATGAGTCTCCTGACCGGTGAACATGCTTTAGATGAAGCAAAATTCGTTCCAATCAGCGATAACCGGCCGAATACGCGGAATAACGGGCATGGCTGTCAAAAAAGTGCATTCAGGCGGGGCGATAATCCCTGTTTTGGTGCAGTAGACCGGGTTGATATTTTATCCGTCGGCCATCCGCCGTTCGCCGGATTAGGCGTTTCTTTGGGCGAATTATTGTCGCCCGTGTGGATCCGGGTTCAAATTTGGATAAAATCTAAGCGATAGTGCGTTTTGGGCAATTTTTTTGTTGCATAGGTCGTTCGGTCTACCTAGAATGCGCAGCACTTGATGCCGGCTTAGCTCAGTAGGTAGAGCAACTGACTTGTAATCAGTAGGTCGCCAGTTCGATTCCGGCAGCCGGCACCATTAAGTAGACAATTAGGTGGGGTTCCCGAGCGGCCAAAGGGAGCAGACTGTAAATCTGCCGTCACAGACTTCGAAGGTTCGAATCCTTCCCCCACCACCAAATTCAAGCCATGAAAAATGGCTGACCCGATGTGATAAGCAGCTTGTATCACGTTGGGGAAGGTGAGAACCTTCGACAGATTCAATCCTGGCGACAGGATAAAATCGATACGGTATGTAATACTAAGCCGGATCGAAGAATGCGGAGGGTAACGTTATCCTCCAATTTCAAAATCTACAGAAAAATCAGGTAGCCGAGTTCCAGGATGCGGGCATCGTATAATGGCTATTACCTCAGCCTTCCAAGCTGATGATGTGGGTTCGATTCCCACTGCCCGCTCCAAAGATGTGCTGATATAGCTCAGTTGGTAGAGCGCACCCTTGGTAAGGGTGAGGTCGGCAGTTCGAATCTGCCTATCAGCACCACTTCTTTATTCTTCCTCCTGATTTCTTTCTGTTAAAAAATTCAGCAAGCAAACGCTTGGTTGATGTGGTGATACCACCGATTTATCCGTGTCTTAGAGGGACTATCGATGTCTAAAGAAAAATTTGAACGTACAAAACCGCACGTTAACGTCGGTACTATCGGCCACGTTGACCATGGTAAAACAACGCTGACTGCGGCTATCACCTCCGTATTGGCTAAAACCTACGGCGGCGCCGCCCGCGCATTCGACCAGATCGATAACGCGCCGGAAGAAAAAGCCCGTGGTATCACCATCAACACCTCTCACGTTGAATACGATACCCCGACTCGCCACTACGCGCACGTTGACTGCCCGGGACACGCCGACTATGTGAAAAACATGATCACCGGCGCCGCGCAGATGGACGGCGCGATCCTGGTTGTCGCCGCGACCGACGGCCCGATGCCGCAGACCCGCGAGCACATCCTGCTGGGCCGCCAGGTAGGTGTTCCTTACATCATCGTGTTCCTGAACAAATGCGACATGGTTGATGATGAAGAGCTGCTGGAACTGGTTGAGATGGAAGTGCGCGAGCTGCTGTCTCAGTACGACTTCCCGGGCGACGATACTCCAATCGTACGTGGTTCCGCGCTGAAAGCGCTGGAAGGCGATGCCGAGTGGGAAGCGAAAATCATCGAACTGGCCGGTCACCTGGATACCTACATCCCGGAACCTGAGCGTGCCATCGACAAGCCGTTCCTGCTGCCTATCGAAGACGTATTCTCCATCTCCGGTCGCGGTACCGTTGTTACCGGTCGCGTAGAGCGCGGCATCATCAAAGTCGGTGAAGAAGTTGAAATCGTGGGCATCAAAGATACCGCGAAATCCACCTGTACCGGCGTTGAAATGTTCCGCAAACTGCTGGACGAAGGCCGTGCGGGCGAGAACGTCGGCGTTCTGCTGCGCGGTATCAAGCGTGAAGAGATCGAACGCGGTCAGGTACTGGCCAAACCAGGTTCTATCAAACCTCACACTCAGTTCGAGTCTGAAGTTTATATCCTGTCCAAAGACGAAGGCGGCCGTCATACTCCGTTCTTCAAAGGCTACCGTCCGCAGTTCTACTTCCGTACCACTGACGTAACGGGCACCATCGAACTGCCGGAAGGCGTGGAAATGGTTATGCCGGGCGACAACGTCAAAATGGTCGTTACCCTGATCCACCCCATCGCGATGGACGACGGTCTGCGTTTCGCCATCCGTGAAGGCGGCCGTACCGTAGGCGCGGGCGTTGTTGCTAAAGTTATCGCTTAATTGCGGATAACGTTTGACGCGACACGCGATAAAAGGGCATCATTTGATGCCCTTTTTCTACGCTGTCATGCGGTAGAACCTATCTCATCAGCGATTATCGAATATAATCATTGGTGAGATAGGCTCTGTAGATACGGCGTAAATACCGAATTATTCGTTTACAGAACATCTTTCGGTTTGGTTTGCCCTGCGTTGCGGGGCAAAGTTATTTGTCTGAATCATTGTGACGGGTTGGTTTATGAGTGCGAATACCGAAGCTCAGGGGAGCGGGCGTGGCCTGGAAGCGATTAAGTGGCTGGTCGTAGCCGTATTGCTGGTAGTTGCGATTGTCGGCAACTATTACTACCGCGAGTTTAGCCTGCCGCTGCGCGCATTGGCGGTTGTTGTCCTGATTGCCGCCGCCGGTGGCGTGGCATTGCTGACCGCCAAAGGCAAAGCGACAGTAACGTTTGCCCGTGAAGCCCGTACCGAAGTACGCAAAGTCATTTGGCCGACTCGTCAGGAAACGTTACACACCACGTTAATCGTTGCCGCGGTTACTGCCGTGATGTCACTGATTTTGTGGGGGCTGGATGGTATTCTGGTCCGATTGGTATCGTTTATCACTGGCCTGAGGTTCTAAGATGTCTGAAGCCCCAAAAAAACGTTGGTACGTCGTGCAGGCGTTTTCCGGTTTTGAAGGCCGCGTGGCTCAGTCGCTGCGTGAGCATATCAAATTGCATAACATGGAAGAGCTGTTCGGCGACGTCATGGTGCCGACAGAGGAAGTTGTTGAAATTCGCGGCGGCCAGCGCCGCAAAAGCGAACGTAAATTCTTCCCCGGTTACGTACTGGTACAGATGGTGATGGAAGATGCGAGCTGGCACCTGGTGCGCAGCGTGCCGCGCGTCATGGGTTTTATCGGCGGCACTTCCGACCGACCGGCGCCGATCAGCGACAAAGAAGTTGACGCCATCATGAATCGCCTTCAGCAGGCGGGCGATAAGCCGCGTCCGAAAACCCTGTTTGAGCCGGGTGAAATGGTGCGCGTCAGCGACGGCCCGTTCGCCGACTTCAACGGCGTGGTGGAAGAAGTGGATTACGAAAAAAGCCGCCTGAAAGTCTCCGTCTCGATCTTTGGTCGCGCCACCCCGGTGGAACTCGACTTCAGCCAGGTGGATAAAGGCTAAACATTTATTCGCATCGCTGAAACTGCCGCTTGTCTCTGGCGCGAAATTAATCTACAATTTCGCGCCTTTTGTTTTTAGGGTGCCTGACAGGCATCTGAAACGTATTAAACCACGGGGAGCCTTTTGCAAGGCGCTATTACCCATTCGAGGAAAGTAAAATGGCCAAGAAAGTACAAGCCTACGTCAAGCTGCAGGTTGCGGCTGGTATGGCTAACCCGAGTCCACCGGTAGGTCCGGCTCTGGGTCAGCAGGGTGTCAACATCATGGAATTCTGCAAGGCGTTCAATGCTAAAACTGAAAGCGTTGAAAAAGGCCTGCCGATCCCGGTTGTTATTACCGTTTATTCTGACCGTTCTTTCACCTTCGTTACCAAAACGCCTCCGGCAGCCGTTCTGCTGAAGAAAGCGGCGGGTATCAAGTCTGGTTCCGGCAAGCCGAACAAAGACAAAGTAGGTAAAGTGACGAGTGCTCAGATTCGTGAAATCGCAGAGACCAAAGCTGCGGACATGACTGGTTCTGACGTGGATGCCATGGCGCGTTCCATCGAAGGCACTGCTCGTTCCATGGGCCTGGTAGTGGAGGGTTAATAAATGGCTAAGCTGACCAAGCGCATGCGCGTGATCCGTGACAAAGTTGATGCAACTAAACAGTACGACATCAACGAAGCTGTTGCCCTGCTCAAAGAGCTGGCCACTGCTAAATTCGTAGAAAGCGTGGACGTAGCCGTTAATCTCGGCATCGACGCGCGTAAATCCGACCAAAACGTTCGTGGCGCCACCGTTCTGCCGCACGGCACCGGTCGTTCCGTTCGCGTTGCCGTCTTCACCCAGGGCGCAAACGCCGAAGCCGCCAAAGCTGCCGGCGCTGAACTGGTGGGTATGGAAGATCTGGCCGATCAGATCAAGAAAGGCGAAATGAACTTCGACGTGGTTATCGCATCTCCGGATGCCATGCGCGTTGTCGGCCAGTTAGGCCAGGTTCTGGGGCCGCGCGGCCTGATGCCAAACCCGAAAGTTGGCACCGTAACCCCTAACGTTGCCGAAGCGGTTAAAAACGCCAAAGCGGGTCAGGTGCGTTATCGTAACGACAAAAACGGCATCATCCATACCACTATCGGTAAGGTTGATTTCGACTCGGACAAACTGAAGGAAAACCTGGAGTCTCTGCTGGTTGCGCTGAAAAAAGCCAAACCGTCTCAGGCGAAAGGCGTGTACATCAAGAAAGTCAGCCTGTCCACTACGATGGGCGCCGGCGTGGCGATTGACCAGAGCGGTCTGAACGCAGTCGCTGTCTGATAGCTTTTGTTTCGCTTTACTCGGGCGTGTGATTTACCTATAATCTTACGCCCGTTGTTCCGTTAGCGGAATTAAAGAAGAATTTTCGGTTGGAGCCTGGCCTATCCAGGCCTCCGTCCAAGACCGCAGGCGTCTCGCGAGAGACTTAATCTTCCTGCGTAGACGGTGACAGAGCCTGAAGAAATTTTTTATTATTTATACAAATAGTTAAAGAATGGTCTTTGCTGGATTCTGCTCACCGTGTTTCAACGCTTATTTCCATTTTGGCGATAAGTGAAGTGAGTTCCGGAGGTTTCCTCCGGCTAAATCCAGGAGCAAAAGCTAATGGCATTAAATCTTCAAGACAAACAAGCGATTGTTGCTGAAGTCAGCGAAGTGGCCAAAGGCGCGCTGTCTGCGGTTGTTGCGGATTCCCGTGGCGTAACCGTGGATAAAATGACTGAACTGCGTAAAGCAGGTCGTGAAGCCGGCGTATATATGCGTGTTGTACGCAACACGTTGATTCGCCGCGCTGTTGAAGGGACTCCTTTCGAGTGCCTGAAAGACACGTTTGTCGGTCCGACCTTGATTGCATTCTCTACTGAACATCCAGGCGCTGCCGCCCGTTTATTCAAAGAGTTCGCGAAAGCGAATGCAAAATTCGAGGTTAAAGCTGCGGCCTTTGAAGGTGAGTTTATCTCTGCGGCGCAAATTGACCGCTTGGCAACGCTGCCTACTTACGACGAAGCAATCGCACGCCTGATGGCAACCATGAAAGAAGCCTCTGCAGGCAAACTGGTTCGCACTCTGGCTGCACTGCGCGATCAGAAAGAAGCGGCTTAACCGCCTTTCTTTTCCCGACGTTATGCTTGCGTATAAACTATTTCTGAATTTTAGGAACACTTGTTATGTCTATCACTAAAGAACAAATCCTTGAAGGCGTTGCAGCTCTGACTGTAATGGAAATCGTTGAACTGATCTCCGCCATGGAAGAAAAATTCGGCGTTTCCGCTGCCGCTGCCGTAGCCGTTGCTGCCGGCCCGGCTGAAGCCGTTGAAGAAAAAACCGAGTTCGACGTTGTGCTGAAAGCCATCGGCGCTAACAAAGTTGCCGTTATCAAAGCAGTACGTGGCGCAACCGGTCTGGGCCTGAAAGAAGCCAAAGACCTGGTTGAATCCGCTCCGGCCGCTCTGAAAGAAGGCATCAGCAAAGATGACGCCGAAACGCTGAAGAAAGCACTGGAAGAAGCTGGCGCTGAAGTTGAAGTTAAATAAGCCATCTTTCCAGGTTGCAGTCTGATTTATCAGGCTGATGGCTGGTGACTTTTTAGTCACCAGCCTTTTTGCTCTGTAGGGCATCAATGGGGTTTCACACTATTCAGCCATTGATTCACCCCAATATCTTTTTCTATTGACGACTTAATATACTGCTTCCCTGTCTGGGTTCCCTGCCCGAACAAGAGCAATGAAATGGTTTAAGAGTAATAGAAAGAGGTATTACGGAAAGGTCTCCATTTCCGGCAAAACGTAAATAGTGTTGCATGACCTGTCCTTGCTAGGACGGACAGAGTAGTTCGACTTTTCAGCGAGCTGAGGAACCCTATGGTTTACTCCTATACCGAGAAAAAACGCATTCGTAAGGATTTTGGCAAGCGTCCGCAGGTGCTTGACATACCTTATCTCCTTTCTATCCAGCTTGACTCGTTCCAGAAGTTCATCGAGCAAGATCCGGAAGGTCAGTACGGTCTGGAAGCTGCATTCCGTTCTGTTTTCCCCATACAAAGCTATAGCGGCAATTCAGAGCTGCAATACGTTAGCTATCGCCTGGGCGAGCCGGTATTTGACGTTAAAGAATGTCAAATCCGAGGCGTGACTTTTTCCGCGCCGCTGCGCGTCAAATTGCGCCTGGTGATTTACGAGCGTGAAGCGCCTGAAGGCACCGTTAAAGACATCAAAGAGCAAGAAGTCTACATGGGCGAAATTCCGCTCATGACCGACAACGGCACCTTTGTGATCAACGGTACCGAGCGTGTTATCGTTTCTCAGCTGCACCGCAGTCCGGGCGTATTCTTCGACAGCGACAAGGGTAAAACCCACTCTTCAGGTAAGGTACTGTATAACGCACGTATTATCCCTTACCGTGGTTCCTGGCTGGATTTCGAATTCGATCCGAAAGATAACCTGTTCGTCCGTATCGACCGCCGCCGCAAACTGCCGGCGACCATTATCCTGCGCGCGCTGGGTTACTCCACCGAACAGATTCTGGATTTGTTCTTCGACAAGATTGTCTATGAAATCAATGGCAATAAGTTGCAGATGGATCTGGTTCCTGAACGCCTGCGCGGTGAAACGGCCTCTTTCGACATTGAAGCGGAAGGCAAGGTTTACGTTGAAAAAGGCCGCCGCATCACTGCCCGTCATATCCGTCAGTTGGAGAAAGACGGCATTGAGCGTATCGAAGTGCCGGTTGAATATATCGTCGGCAAAGTGTTGTCCAAAGATTATATCGATGAGAGCACCGGCGAACTGATTGGCGCGGCGAATATGGAGCTGTCGCTGGATCTGCTGGCGAAGCTCAGCCAGTCCGGCCACAAACAGATTGAAACCCTGTTCACCAACGACCTGGATCACGGTCCGTATATATCGGAAACCGTGCGTGTCGATCCGTCAAGCGATCGCCTGAGCGCGCTGGTGGAAATTTACCGCATGATGCGTCCCGGCGAGCCGCCGACGCGTGAAGCGGCGGAAACGCTGTTCGAGAACCTGTTCTTCTCCGAAGATCGTTATGACCTCTCCGCGGTCGGCCGGATGAAGTTTAACCGATCCCTGCTGCGCGACGAGATCGAAGGTTCCGGTATCCTGAGCAAAGAAGACATCATCGAAGTGATGAAGAAGCTCATCGATATCCGTAACGGCAAGGGCGAAGTGGATGATATCGACCACCTCGGCAACCGCCGTATCCGTTCCGTCGGTGAAATGGCGGAAAACCAGTTCCGCGTCGGTCTGGTGCGCGTAGAGCGTGCGGTGAAAGAGCGTCTTTCCCTGGGCGACCTCGACACCCTGATGCCGCAGGACATGATCAACGCCAAGCCGATTTCGGCGGCGGTGAAAGAGTTCTTCGGTTCCAGCCAGCTGTCGCAGTTTATGGACCAGAACAACCCGCTGTCCGAGATTACGCACAAACGTCGTATCTCCGCACTGGGCCCGGGCGGTCTGACCCGCGAGCGCGCCGGCTTTGAAGTTCGAGACGTACACCCGACCCACTACGGCCGCGTATGTCCTATCGAAACGCCGGAAGGTCCGAACATCGGTCTGATCAACTCCCTGTCCGTGTATGCGCAGACCAACGAGTATGGCTTCCTGGAAACCCCGTATCGCCGCGTGCGCGACAATGTGGTAACCGATGAAATCCATTACCTGTCGGCAATTGAGGAAGGCAACTTCGTTATCGCCCAGGCGAACACCAACCTGGACGAAGAAGGCCACTTCATCGATGAGCTGGTAACCTGCCGTAACAAAGGCGAGTCCAGCCTGTTCAGCCGCGATCAGGTTGAATATATGGACGTATCCACCCAGCAGGTGGTATCCGTCGGGGCGTCGCTGATTCCCTTCCTGGAACACGATGACGCCAACCGCGCCTTGATGGGTGCGAACATGCAACGTCAGGCCGTTCCGACCCTGCGCGCCGACAAGCCGCTGGTGGGTACCGGCATGGAGCGTGCGGTTGCGGTCGACTCCGGGGTTACCGCGGTCGCGAAACGCGGCGGCACCGTGCAGTATGTCGATGCGTCGCGTATCGTGATCCGCGTTAACGACGACGAGATGTATCCGGGCGAAGCCGGGATCGACATCTACAACCTGACCAAATACACTCGTTCCAACCAGAACACCTGCATCAGCCAGATGCCGTGCGTGTCGCTGGGCGAACCGGTTGAGCGCGGCGACGTGCTGGCTGACGGCCCGTCCACCGATCTGGGTGAACTGGCGCTGGGTCAGAACATGCGCGTGGCGTTCATGCCGTGGAACGGTTACAACTTCGAAGACTCCATCCTCGTCTCCGAGCGCGTGGTGCAGGAAGACCGTTTCACCACCATCCATATTCAGGAACTGGCCTGCGTGTCGCGCGACACCAAGCTGGGGCCTGAGGAGATCACCGCGGATATCCCGAACGTGGGCGAAGCGGCGCTGTCCAAACTGGATGAGTCCGGCATCGTTTATATCGGTGCGGAAGTGACCGGCGGCGATATTCTGGTGGGCAAGGTAACGCCGAAAGGCGAAACCCAGCTGACCCCGGAAGAGAAGCTGCTGCGCGCCATCTTCGGCGAGAAGGCCTCCGACGTTAAGGATTCCTCGCTGCGGGTGCCGAACGGCGTTTCCGGTACGGTTATCGACGTACAGGTCTTTACCCGCGACGGCGTGGAAAAAGACAAACGCGCGCTGGAAATCGAAGAGATGCAGCTCAAGCAGGCCAAGAAAGACCTGACCGAAGAGCTGCAAATCCTGGAAGCCGGTCTGTTTGCCCGTATCCACGCGGTGCTGGTTTCCGGCGGTGTGGAAGCGGACAAGCTGGACAAGCTGCCGCGCGAGCGCTGGCTGGAGCTGGGTCTGACTGATGAAGAGAAACAGAATCAGTTGGAGCAGTTGGCCGAACAGTACGACGAACTGAAGCACGAGTTTGAGAAAAAACTCGAAGCCAAGCGCCGTAAAATCACCCAGGGCGACGATCTGGCGCCGGGCGTGCTGAAAATCGTCAAGGTGTATCTGGCCGTTAAGCGTCAGATCCAACCCGGCGACAAGATGGCCGGCCGTCATGGTAACAAGGGCGTTATCTCCAAGATCAACCCGATCGAAGATATGCCTTACGATGAGAACGGCGTGCCGGTCGACATCGTGCTGAACCCGCTGGGCGTACCGTCGCGTATGAACATCGGTCAGATTCTGGAAACCCACCTGGGTATGGCGGCGAAAGGCATCGGCGACAAGATCAACGCCATGCTGAAGCGGCACGAGGAAGTGGCCAAGCTGCGTGAGTTCATCCAGAAAGCGTACGATCTGGGCGACGATGTGCGCCAGAAGGTTGACCTGAGCACTTTCTCCGACGAAGAAGTTCTGCGTCTGGCTGAGAACCTGAAGAAGGGCATGCCGATTGCAACGCCGGTATTCGACGGTGCAAAAGAGAAAGAGATCAAGGAACTGCTGCAGATGGGCGGTATCCCGACCTCCGGTCAGATCACGCTGTTTGACGGCCGTACCGGCGAGCAGTTTGAGCGCCAGGTTACCGTTGGCTATATGTATATGCTGAAGTTGAACCACTTGGTCGACGACAAGATGCACGCCCGTTCCACCGGTTCTTACAGCCTGGTCACTCAGCAGCCGCTGGGTGGTAAGGCGCAGTTCGGTGGTCAGCGCTTCGGTGAGATGGAAGTGTGGGCGCTGGAAGCTTACGGCGCAGCCTATACCCTGCAGGAAATGCTGACGGTTAAATCCGATGACGTGAACGGCCGTACCAAGATGTATAAAAACATCGTGGATGGCAATCATCAGATGGAACCGGGCATGCCGGAATCCTTCAACGTACTGTTGAAAGAAATCCGCTCGCTGGGTATCAACATCGAGCTGGAAGAAGAGTAATTCCAGCTCGTTGTATCGCTGGCATTCGTCATAGGGGCACCTGAACTTTGTTGTTTAACGACAGGTTTAGGTGCCTGACAGGTCTAACTCCGACAGGAGCCAATCCGTGAAAGACTTATTAAAGTTTCTGAAAGCGCAAACTAAAACCGAAGAGTTTGATGCGATCAAAATTGCTCTGGCCTCGCCAGACATGATCCGTTCGTGGTCTTTTGGTGAAGTTAAAAAGCCAGAAACCATTAACTACCGTACGTTCAAACCGGAACGCGACGGCCTTTTTTGCGCCCGTATCTTTGGGCCGGTAAAAGACTACGAGTGCTTGTGCGGTAAGTATAAGCGCTTGAAACACCGCGGTGTTATCTGTGAGAAGTGCGGCGTTGAAGTGACCCAGACCAAAGTACGCCGCGAGCGTATGGGCCACATCGAGCTGGCGTCTCCCACCGCGCATATCTGGTTCCTGAAATCGCTGCCGTCCCGTATCGGTTTGCTGCTGGATATGCCGCTGCGTGATATCGAACGCGTGCTGTACTTCGAATCCTATGTGGTGGTCGAAGGCGGCATGACCAATCTTGAAAAGCGTCAGATCCTGACCGAAGAGCAGTATCTGGATGCGCTGGAAGAATTCGGTGACGAATTCGACGCCAAGATGGGTGCGGAAGCTATTCAGGCCCTGTTGAAAAACATGGATCTGGAACAGGAATGTGAACAGCTGCGCGAAGAGTTGAATGAAACCAACTCCGAAACCAAACGTAAGAAGCTGACCAAGCGTATCAAGCTGCTGGAAGCGTTCGTACAGTCCGGCAACAAGCCGGAGTGGATGATCCTCACCGTGCTGCCGGTACTGCCGCCGGATCTGCGTCCGCTGGTGCCGCTGGACGGCGGTCGTTTCGCGACCTCCGACCTGAACGATCTCTATCGTCGCGTCATTAACCGTAACAACCGTCTGAAACGCCTGCTGGATCTGGCCGCGCCTGACATCATCGTACGTAACGAAAAACGTATGCTGCAGGAAGCGGTCGACGCCCTGTTGGATAACGGCCGTCGCGGTCGTGCCATCACCGGCTCCAACAAGCGTCCGCTGAAATCGCTGGCCGATATGATCAAAGGCAAGCAGGGTCGTTTCCGTCAGAACCTGCTGGGTAAACGCGTCGACTACTCCGGTCGTTCGGTTATCACCGTTGGTCCATACTTGCGTCTGCATCAGTGCGGTCTGCCGAAGAAAATGGCGCTGGAGCTGTTCAAACCCTTCATCTACGGCAAGCTGGAGCTGCGTGGCCTGGCCACCACCATCAAAGCCGCCAAGAAGATGGTTGAACGCGAAGAAGCCGTGGTATGGGATATCCTGGACGAAGTGATTCGCGAACACCCGGTGCTGCTGAACCGTGCGCCGACGCTGCACCGTTTGGGTATCCAGGCGTTTGAACCGGTACTGATCGAAGGTAAGGCGATTCAACTGCACCCGCTGGTCTGCGCCGCGTATAACGCCGACTTCGACGGCGACCAGATGGCCGTTCACGTACCGCTGACGCTGGAAGCCCAGTTGGAAGCGCGTGCGCTGATGATGTCCACCAACAACATTCTGTCGCCGGCGAACGGCGAGCCCATCATCGTACCTTCGCAGGACGTGGTGTTGGGTCTGTATTACATGACCCGCGACTGCGTCAACGCCAAAGGCGAAGGCATGGTGCTGACCGGGCCGAAAGAAGCCGAACGCGTTTACCGCGCCGGTCTGGCCTCGCTGCATGCGCGCGTCAAAGTGCGTATTACGGAAGAGATTAAAAGCATCGAAGGCGACGTTACGCATCAGACCAGCATTATCGATACCACCATCGGTCGGGCGATTCTGTGGATGATCGTACCGAAAGGTTTGCCGTACTCGATCGTTAACCAGCCGCTGGGCAAAAAAGCCATCTCCAAAATGCTCAACACCTGTTATCGCATTTTGGGCCTGAAGCCGACGGTTATTTTCGCCGACCAGATCATGTACACCGGTTTTGCCTATGCGGCCCGTTCCGGCGCCTCCGTCGGCATCGACGACATGGTTATCCCTGCGAAGAAAGCCGGGATTATCGAAGAAGCCGAAACCGAAGTGGCCGAGATTCAGGAGCAGTTCCAATCCGGTCTGGTTACCGCCGGCGAACGCTACAACAAGGTTATCGATATCTGGGCCGCGGCCAACGAACGCGTCGCCAAGGCGATGATGGAAAACCTGTCGGTTGAAGACGTGGTTAACCGTGACGGCGTGGTCGAGCAGCAGGTTTCCTTCAACAGCATCTTTATGATGGCCGACTCCGGCGCGCGTGGTTCCGCGGCGCAGATTCGTCAGCTGGCGGGGATGCGTGGTCTGATGGCGAAGCCGGACGGCTCGATTATCGAAACGCCGATCACCGCGAACTTCCGTGAGGGTCTGAACGTACTCCAGTACTTCATCTCCACGCACGGTGCGCGTAAAGGTCTGGCGGATACCGCATTGAAAACCGCGAACTCCGGTTATCTGACCCGTCGTCTGGTTGACGTGGCGCAGGATCTGGTGGTCACCGAGGACGATTGCGGTACCCACGAAGGCATCATGATGACGCCGGTTATCGAGGGTGGCGACGTTAAAGAGCCGCTGCGTGAGCGCGTTCTGGGCCGTGTAACGGCTGAAGACGTTATCAAGCCGGGTACGGCGGATATTCTGGTGCCGCGCAACACCCTGCTCAACGAGCAATGGTGTGACCTGCTGGAAGAAAACTCCGTCGATGCGGTGAAAGTCCGCTCCGTCGTAAGCTGCGAAACCGACTTCGGCGTGTGCGCCAAGTGCTACGGTCGCGACCTGGCGCGCGGTCACCTGATTAACAAAGGTGAAGCCATCGGGGTTATCGCCGCGCAGTCTATCGGCGAACCGGGCACCCAGCTGACCATGCGTACCTTCCACATCGGTGGTGCGGCATCGCGTGCGGCGGCCGAGTCCAGCATTCAGGTGAAAAACAAAGGTAGCCTGAAACTGAACAACGCCAAGTTCGTGGTCAACAGCAACGATAAGCTGGTGATTACCTCGCGTAACACCGAGCTGAAGCTGATCGACGAATTCGGCCGTACCAAAGAGAGCTATAAAGTGCCTTACGGTGCGGTGATGGCGAAAGGCGACGGCGCCGAAGTCAACGGCGGCGAAACCGTAGCCAACTGGGATCCGCACACCATGCCGGTTATCACCGAAGTGGGCGGTAACATTCGCTTCACGGACATGGTCGACGGCCAGACGATTACCCGTCAGACCGACGAACTGACCGGTTTGTCCTCCATCGTGGTTCTGGACAGCGCGGAGCGTACCGGCAGCGGTAAAGATCTGCGTCCGGCGCTGAAAATCGTTGATGACAAAGGCGAAGACGTATTGATCCCGGGCACCGATATGCCTGCTCAATACTTCCTGCCGGGTAAAGCGATTGTTCAGCTGGAAGATGGCGTGAAGATCAGCGCGGGCGACACCCTGGCGCGTATTCCGCAGGAATCCGGCGGTACCAAGGATATTACCGGTGGTCTGCCGCGCGTTGCCGACCTGTTTGAAGCCCGTCGTCCGAAAGAGCCGGCGATTCTGGCGGAAATCAGCGGCATCATCTCCTTCGGTAAGGAAACCAAAGGCAAGCGTCGTCTGGTGATTTCTCCGCTGGACGGCAGCGACGCCTACGAAGAGATGATTCCGAAATGGCGTCAGCTCAACGTGTTTGAAGGTGAACGCGTAGAACGCGGCGACGTGGTTTCCGACGGTCCGGAATCCCCGCACGACATCCTGCGTTTGCGTGGCGTACATGCGGTAACGCGTTACATCACCAACGAAGTTCAGGAAGTTTACCGTCTGCAGGGCGTTAAGATTAACGATAAACACATCGAAGTTATCGTTCGTCAGATGTTGCGTAAAGGCACCATCGTCAGCGCCGGCGGCACGGAGTTCCTCGAAGGCGAGCAGGCGGAAATGTCTCGCGTCAAGATTGCCAACCGTCAGTTGGAAGCGGATGGCAAGATCCCGGCAACCTACAGCCGCGATCTGCTGGGTATTACCAAGGCATCTCTGGCGACCGAGTCCTTCATTTCCGCGGCATCGTTCCAGGAAACCACCCGCGTGCTTACTGAAGCGGCGGTGGCCGGTAAACGTGATGAACTGCGCGGTCTGAAAGAGAACGTTATCGTAGGCCGTTTGATCCCGGCGGGTACCGGTTATGCGTACCACCAGGATCGTATGCGTCGCCGTCAGGCAGGCGAGGCGCCGGTCGCGCCTCAGGTGAGTGCTGATGAAGCCTCCGCCAACCTGGCCGAACTGCTCAACGCCGGCTTCGGTAACAGCGACGACGAGTAATATCGTCATCGAGCACCGTATACAACCGCCCCTCCGGGGCGGTTAAGTCGCTGAAAGCCCCGGCCGTCAAAGCCGGGGCTTTTTTTTTGTGGCGCGCCATCCTTGGCCGCTACCCTTGCGGGCCGTCGCCGTGGCGACGTCAAAAACTTACGTAGGGCGTCCTCCGCCCTGACGGGCCGCCGTAAACGGCGTTTTTTTCCCGGAAGATTTTTGTTATATCAGACAGCGAGACTGACATGGATTCCTCGACAACTTCGATACCAACTAAGGATGCCGCGCACATAGCGCCCGGACGCGCCAGAAGAGCGGCATGGGGCAGCTTTATCGGCGCGGTGGTGGATTGGTATGACTTTTTGCTCTACGGCATTGTTGCCGCGTTGGTGTTTAATATTGAGTTTTTCCCGCAGATAAGCCCGACCATGGGTACGCTGGCGGCGTTTGGTACTTTTGGGGTGGGTTTCTTGTTCCGGCCGCTGGGCGGGATCGTGTTCGGCCATTACGGCGACAAGCTGGGCCGCAAACGCATGCTGATGATTACCGTCTGGACGATGGGGCTATCGACCGCGCTGATTGGCGTGTTGCCCACTTTTGACAGCATTGGCTGGTGGGCGCCGGTACTGCTGGTGACGCTGCGCGCCATTCAGGGGTTCGCGGTCGGGGGCGAATGGGGCGGCGCCGCGTTGCTGGCGGTGGAGAACGCGCCTAAAAAGAAAAAAGCCTTCTACAGCAGCGGCGTGCAGGTGGGATACGGCGTGGGGCTGTTGCTGGCGACGGGCTCGATTTCACTGGTCAGCCACCATACCACGGATGCCGATTTTATCAGCTGGGGCTGGCGGCTGCCGTTTTTATTCAGCGTGGTGCTGGTTGCCATCGCCTGGTGGATCCGCTCCGGGATGGAAGAGTCGCAGGAGTTCGAGGCCAACAAGAAGTTACGGGAAAGGACGCAAAAAATCCGTTCGTTTCCGATCGTTGAAGCGCTGCGCAAGCATCCCAAGGCATTTTTGCTGATTATCGCCCTGCGGCTGGGGGAATTGCTGACGATGTATATCGTCACGGCGTTCGCGCTCAACTATTCCACCGCCAATCTGGGGATGTCGCGGGAGTTCTTTCTGCATATCAGCCTGCTGGTGGGTGGAATAAGCTGCCTGTCTATTCCTCTCTTCGCCCGTCTGGCCGACAGTTTCGGCCGGCGGCGGATTTACGTCACCGGCGCGCTGATCGGCGCCGCCAGCGCCTTTCCCTTCTTTATGGCGCTGGAAGCGCACGCCAGCCTGTGGATCCTGTTCTTTGCCATCATGCTGGCCAACGTGGCGCACGATATGATCGTCAGCGTACAGCAGCCGATGTTTACCGAGCTGTTCGGCACCGCGTATCGCTACAGCGGCGCGGGCGTGGGCTATCAGGTGGCGAGCGTGGTCGGCGGCGGTTTCACCCCGTTTATCGCGGTACTGCTGGTGGAGTTTTTGGGCGGTTCCTGGCACGGCGTGGCGACGTATCTCGCCGTGGGTTGCCTGCTGTCGGCGATTGTCGGACTGCGCATGAAGCCGCAAACGCTGGACTGAGCTTAGCAAAGCCGATGCCGGCGCTGGACGCCGGTATCGGCCTAACGGGCGCGTTTTCTCAGCGGAAACGGTCGATATCTTCACGCCTAAGCCCGATATCTTTTAATCTGTCGTCACTCATTCTCAGTAACGCCTGCCGCGTTTTCTCTCTCTGCCGCCATGCTTGCCATTTCCGGTAGGGCAGAATAACCATTAACCGCCATAGTGATAGGCCGGACGAACGCTGCGAGCCGTCTGCTTGATGTTTCATTTTTGCCCCCTTACCCGATTGCGAAGCACTATGATGCGAGGTAAGGCGGGCATAATACAGATGCAGAAAATGCATTTATTTAACATACAGATTGTGTAATATTGCATCTGAATGGTATTTTTTAGCGTAATCTGTACTGGTTGTGATGGTAATTCACCCTGGGAAATAATACTTATGACGCGTTACCAATATCTTGCTTCGCTGTTGGAACAACGGATAGAACAGGGCTTATACCAGGGCGGCGAACGTCTGCCGTCCGTCAGGGCGCTGAGTTCGGAGCACGGGGTAAGCATCAGCACCGTCCAGCAGGCTTATCATCTGCTGGAAGCGCGTCAGCTTATTATGCCGCAGCCGCGTTCGGGATATTTTGTCGCGCCGCGCAAGGCGACGCCGCCGATGCCCGGGCTGACCCGCCCGGCCCAGCGTCCGGTGGAGATCACCCAGTGGGAGTCGGTGCTGGAGCTGTTTAACAACGCGCCGGCGTGCAATACGTTCAATTTTGGCGGCGGCACGCCGGACATCAGCCAATCGACGATGAAGCCGCTGTGGAAAGCGCTGACCCGGCTTTGCCAGCATCAGGATCAGCGGGTGCTCAATTACGGCAATATACATGGCGCCCCGGAGCTGCGCGCACAGGTGGCCCGTCTGGCGCTGGACAGCGGCTGCCAGCTTACCGAGGATGATATCGTGATTACCACCGGCTGCCAGGAAGCGCTGTTTACCGCGGTGCGGGCGGTATGCCAGCCGGGGGATATCGTGGCGTTGGAGTCCCCCACCTTTCCCGGCACGCTGCAAATCCTGCGCGGTTTGGGGATCAAGGTGATAGAGATCCCGACCTGCGCGATCACCGGGATCAGCCTGGACGCGCTGAAGCTGGCGCTGGAGCAGTGGCCGATCAAGGCGCTGCTGCTGGTGCCGACCTGCAACAACCCGCTGGGGTTCTGCATGCCCGACCAGGATAAACAGGCGCTGGTCACGCTGGCCCAGCAGTTTGATCTGGCGATTATTGAAGACGATGCCTACGGCGAGCTGGTTTACGACTATCCCCGCGCCAGAACCATCAAGTCTTTTGACGAGGACGGCCGGGTATTGCTGTGCAGCTCTTTTTCCAAAACGCTGGCGCCGGGGTTGCGCGTTGGCTGGATAGCGCCGGGGCGTTATCTGGAGCGGGTGATTCATACCAAGTACATCAGCACCGGTTATACGGTGACGCATACGCAGCTGGCGGTGGCCGAATTTATCCGTCTGGGCCATTATCAGCCTCATCTGCGGCGTATGCGGATGCAATATAAATATAATCGTGACGATTTTACCTGCTGGATCCGCCACTATTTTCCCTGTGGGATCTGCGTCAGCCGTCCGCAGGGCGGGTTTCTGATGTGGATTGAACTGCCGGAATCTTTTGACTCGCTGCGGCTCAACCGCGAGGTGCGCAAGGCCGGTCTCCAGATTGCCGCCGGATCGCTGTTTTCCGCCTCAGGGAAATACCGCAACTGCCTGCGGCTGAATTACGCCTTGCCGTTCACCGACGAAACGGGCACCGGGCTGCGTATCCTGGGAGAAACGGTCAGCCGGATGATGGCCGACCATTAATCGCGGCTCAGGGCAGGGCCGAAGCGGTTTTTATGGCGCGCTTCTGCCCAAATAGCCGTCCCAGTCCTTCCATACCGGCTGTAATCCGGCTTGCCTGATCACCTGGGCGACCTCTTCCGGCCGTCGTGCGTCGTGCGGCGCGAACTGTTCCAGTTCGGGATGGTTATCGGCATAGCCGCCCGGCTGGGTTTTGGAAAAGGCGCTGACGTTGTTTATCGCGATGGGAATCGCATGATCGCGGAAGAACGGCGACTCGCGGGTGGAGAGCGACAGCTCGATATCCGGCGACAGCAGGCGGAAGGCGCAGATCACCTGCATCAGCTGGGCTTCATCCATCAGCGAGGCGGGCTGGATGCCTCCCGCGCAGGGACGCAGGCGGGGGAAGGAGACGGAATAGCGGCTCTGCCAGTAGGTTTGCTGCAGGTGCAGCAGGTGTTCCGCCACCATATAGCAGTCGGTTCGCCAACTGTCGGACAGACCGATAAGCGCCCCCAGTCCGATCTTGTCGATCCCGGCTCGGCCGAGACGATCCGGCGTCGCCAGCCGCCAATGGAAGTCCTGTTTCTGCCCGCGCAGATGGTGCTGCAGATAGGTCGCCGGATGATAGGTTTCCTGATACACCATCACCCCGTCCAGCCCCAGGGTTTTCAGTTCCGCGTACTCTTCCTGCGCCAGCGGCTGCACCTCGATCATCAGCGCGCTGAAGTGCGGGCGAATCAGCGGGAAGACGCGGCGGAAATAGTCCATGCCCACTTTGCGCTGATGCTCTCCGGTCACCAGCAGCAGGCTATCGAAGCCCAGTTCCTTGATCGCGGCGCATTCGCGCAGGATCTCCGCGTCGTCCAGCGTCTTGCGCTTGATGTGGTTGCTCATGGAGAAACCGCAGTAGGTACAGTCGTTGGAACACAGGTTGGACAGGTATAAGGGGACGTAGAAGCTGACCGTATTGCCGAAGCGCTGACGGGTAAGCTGCTGCGCCCGCTGCGCCAGCGGTTCCAGATAAGGGGCGGCGGCGGGGGAGATTAGCGCCATAAAGTCTTCGCGGTCCGGCCGTGCGGCGCCGAGCGCGCGCTCCACGTCGCGCGAGGTTTTGCTATTGATCCTCAGGGTGAGGTCGTCCCAGTCGAGCCGCTGCCAGACGGTTTGAAAGTCGTTTTCCATCAGGCGGCTCCTTGCGTTTGCTGGTGCAGGAAGCCGGTCAGCGGGCTGGTGGCGCTGGCGATGTACTGTTTGCTGCCCAGTCCGGCCTGCTGCGCCAGCGCTCCGGCTTCAATGGCGATCCTGAAGGCCTGCGCCATTTTGACCGGATCGCGGGCGACGGCGATGGCGGTATTGACCAGCACCGCGTCGGCCCCCATCTCCAGCGCTTCCGCGGCGTGGCTGGGAGCGCCGATCCCCGCGTCGACGACCACGGGAACGCGGGCCTGTTCAATAATGATGCGCAGAAAATCACGGGTTTGCAGCCCCTGGTTGGAGCCAATCGGCGCGCCCAGCGGCATGACGGCCGCGCAGCCCGCTTCCTCCAGCCGTTTACACAGCACCGGGTCGGCGCCGCAGTAGGGCAGTACCACGAATCCCTCTTTCACCAGTTGCTCGGCGGCCTTCAGCGTTTCAATCGGGTCGGGGAGCAGGTATTTCATATCGGGATGAATTTCCAGCTTCACCCAGTGAGTGCCCAGCGCTTCACGCGCCAGATGCGCGGCGAACACCGCTTCGTCGGCCGTTTTGGCCCCGGAGGTATTCGGCAGCAGCCTGATGCCAAGCTGGCGCAGCGGAGCAAGAATGGCGTCGCTGCCGCCTTTCAGGTCAACGCGTTTCATCGCCATGGTGACCAGCTGCGAGCCGGAGGCGCGTAGTGCGTCCAGCATAATTTCAGGGGTGGCGAATTTTCCGGTGCCGCTCAGCAGCCGGGATGTAAAAGTGGTATCGGCAATGTGCAGCATGTCATCCTCCCGCTATTGCCTGAAAAAGCAGAATATCATCCCCGTCCGCAACCTGACGTTCGGTCCAGGCGTCACGCGGGATAATGGTTTGGTTGATAGCCACGGCCGTGCCGGGCTGGAGCCGGTTTACCCGGCTCAGCAGCGCTTCAACCGTTATCGACCCGGAGAGTTCGATGACCTCGTCATTTAAGGTGATGTTCATGCCAGACTCCCGCAGACCGGGCAGTGCGCCGCCCGGGTGAGTTGCAGGGTGTTCCAGCTTTGCTGTTTGCCGTCAAACAGCCGCAGTTTGCCGCTCAGGGCCGAGGGCAGCCCGGCCAGCAGCTTGATGGCCTCCAGCGCCTGCAGCGCGCCGATGACCCCGACCACCGGGCCGAGCACGCCCGCCGTCCGGCAGTTGCGCTGCGGCTCCGTCGCCTCGGGATAGAGGCAGGCGTAGCAGCCCTGGGCGTAGGGGGGCGTCAGCACCAGCAGCTGTCCGCTGAAGCCGACGGCGCTGCCGCTGATCAACGGCTTGCCGGCGCGGATACAGGCGGCGTTCACCGCATGGCGGGTTTGCATATTATCGCTGCAATCCAGTACCAGGTCGGCGCGGTTGACGGCGCGCCGCAGCGTCTCGCCGTTCAGTCTTTCGGTAAGGGCAATCGCCTCCGACTGCGGGTTCAACGCCTGAAGCTGCCGCTGCGCCAGCGCGGCTTTGGGTTTGCCGGTATCGCCGGTGCGATACAGAATCTGCCGTTGCAGGTTGCTGATATGCAGCGCGTCGTCATCGGCGAGCAGCAGGGTGCCGACGCCGGCGGCGGCCAGGTAGAGCGAGGCCGGCGCGCCCAGGCCGCCAAGCCCCACCAGCAGCACGCTGGCGGCTTTCAGCCTCTGCTGGCCTTCCGGGCCGATATCCTCCAGCATCAGCTGACGGCTGTAACGCATAAATTCTTGATCGCTAAGTCCGGCGGGGCTGGCGTGGTGGTTCGCGCTCATCTCACGCCTCCCGTCCTTCAATCATGCGCAGCAAGGTTGCCGTAGCCTGGCGCCAGTCCGGCGCCTGGGTAATGGCGCTGACCACGGCGATGCTGCCCACGCCCGTCGCCAGCACCGCCGGCGCCCGGTCGATGCTGATGCCGCCGATGGCGACGGTGGGAAAACGATCGCCCAGCGTCTGCAGATGGCGGGCCAGTTCGGCCACGCCCTGCGGCGCGGAGGGCATGTCTTTGGTTTGGGTGGGGAAGATATGGCCGAGGGCGATATAGGACGGATTGATGGCCGCCGCCCGCGCCAGCTCCGCGTCATCGTGAGTGGATACGCCGAGGCGCAGCCCCGCCCGCCGGATGGCGGCGAGATCGGCGCCGTCCAGATCCTCCTGGCCCAGATGTACGCCATAGGCCTGATGTTTCACCGCCAGCCGCCAGTAGTCGTTGATAAACAGCCGCGCCTGATATTGGCGCCCCAGGGCGATGGCGCGGATAATATCCGCTTCCACCTGCTCGTCGGGCAGGTCTTTAATGCGTAGCTGAATGGTTTTGACGCCCGCGCTAAGCAGGCGCTCAATCCACTCCACGCTATCCACCACGGGGTAGAGGCCGAGCCGATGCTCGGTAGGGGGGAACGGCTCGGTTATTGGCGCTGCCGCCGTCTGAGATAACGTCATTTGTTCTCCTCCGTTTGCAGGCTGGCGGCGCTGTGGTACAGCTCGCCGCCGCGGGCGCGGAAGGCTTCGGACATGTGCGCCATTCCCACTTCAATGGGCTGCGCCGCGGCTTGCTGTTTCGCCGCGTAATCGCGCACTTCCTGGGAAATTTTCATCGAGCAGAACTTCGGCCCGCACATGGAGCAGAAGTGGGCGATTTTGCCGGACTCCTGCGGCAGGGTTTCATCGTGGTAGGCGCGGGCGGTTTCGGGGTCGAGCGCCAGATTGAACTGATCTTCCCAGCGGAATTCGAAACGCGCCTTGGACATGGCGTTGTCGCGGATCTGCGCGCCGGGGTGCCCCTTCGCCAGGTCGGCGGCGTGGGCGGCGATTTTGTAGGTAATCAGCCCCTGTTTGACGTCTTCCTTATTCGGCAGCCCCAGGTGTTCTTTCGGGGTGACGTAACAGAGCATCGCGCAGCCGAACCAGCCGATCATCGCCGCGCCGATGCCGGAGGTGAAGTGGTCGTAACCGGGGGCGATATCGGTGGTCAACGGGCCCAGCGTATAGAACGGCGCTTCGTGGCAGTGCTCCAGCTCTTCGGTCATATTGCGGCGGATCATCTGCATCGGCACGTGGCCGGGACCTTCGATCATCACCTGCACGTCGTACTCCCAGGCGATTTTGGTCAGTTCGCCCAGCGTATACAGTTCGGCGAACTGCGCTTCATCGTTGGCGTCCTGAATCGAGCCGGGGCGCAGACCGTCGCCCAGCGACAGCGCGACGTCATAGGCGGCGCAGATTTCGCAGATGTCGCGGAAGTGCTCATACAGGAAGCTCTCTTTATGATGCGACAGGCACCACTTGGCCATGATCGAGCCGCCGCGCGACACGATGCCGGTCAGCCGTTTGGCGGTCATCGGCACATAGCGCAGCAGCACGCCGGCGTGGATGGTGAAATAGTCGACGCCCTGTTCCGCCTGTTCCAGCAGGGTGTCGCGGAACATTTCCCAGCTCAGGTTTTCCGCCACGCCGTTGACTTTTTCCAGCGCCTGATAGATGGGCACCGTGCCGATGGGCACCGGACTGTTGCGCAGGATCCACTCGCGGGTTTCGTGGATATAGCGTCCGGTGGAGAGATCCATCACGGTGTCCGCGCCCCAGCGGGTGGACCACACCAGCTTTTCCACCTCTTCTTCAATCGAGGAGGTGACGGCGGAGTTGCCGATATTGGCATTCACCTTCACCAGAAAATTGCGGCCGATAATCATCGGTTCGGATTCCGGGTGATTGATATTCGATGGAATGATGGCGCGCCCGGCGGCCACTTCCTGTCGCACGAACTCCGGGGTGATGTTCTCCGGCAGGCGGGCGCCAAACCCCTCGCCGGGATGCTGCTGGCGCAACACCTCGCCGCGGATACGCTCGCGGCCCATATTTTCGCGGATGGCGATAAACTCCATTTCCGGGGTGACGATGCCCTGACGCGCATAATGCAGCTGGGTCACGCATTTGCCCGGTTTAGCGCGCAGCGGACGCGGCAGGTGTTCGAAGCGCAGGTGATCCAGTCCGGCATCCGCCAGGCGCTGTTGGGTAAAATCCGAGCTGACGGCGGCGAGCGTTGCGCAATCGTTGCGCTCGGCAATCCAGTTGGCGCGCAGTCTGGCTAATCCGACGCGCACGTCCGGGCGCGATGCCGGATCGCCGTACGGACCGGCGGTGTCATACACCGGGATCGGTTCGTTGGGTTCGTACTGCGGGTCGTCCTTGCCGCCGCCGACTAACGTCGGACTAAGCTGGATTTCGCGCATCGGCACGCGAATATCGTCGCGTGAACCGGTGAGATAAATACGCCGCGAGTTGGGAAACGCCATCCCCTGCAGCGTATCAATAAACTGCTGGGCGGCCGCGCGCTGGTCGCGGCGACTGGCTTTGGGCGGTCGGGATGAGGATATTTTGGTAGACATAGCAAGTTCCTGTGATGCGTAAAGGGAAAATTGCTTGTCTGGAGCTCGGAGGGAGTAATAACGCCAGGTATGCCAGAGTGATTGATGCAGGTTTCAATCAGGCACATTACTCTTGTTCCCTTCGCGGGTCTTAACCCGATCAGGTTCCGCGGATCCCGAATTAACGGTCTCAGCCTGCGCATTTTCTTTTCTTGCTTAACACTCAAGAAACGAAAACGCGCTAGGCACTCCGACAAGATAGCCCTACTATTAACGGGCTGATTACAACGATGACACTTTATGACGCCAGCTCGGGTATGTCAAAGCAAGGAAAGCGTATCTGTGAAGGTAAGTCAGATGCTGAACGGTAACAATATGATAGTAAAAAGATATTAATTATCAAAAATCAGCCGGATAACATTGTCCTCCAGCGCGAAACGTTCGGCCAGGGTTTCCCCCACGCGGGACAGCGCCTGCTGGAATTCAATACAGTTTTCATCATCGATGGCGGCCGCCAAATGACCGTCGTAAGACGCCATAATCTGCTCGGTGTTGCTTTTTAATGCTTCATCAAGCTGGTTGAAAAACGCCTTTTTCTGTTCGCCGAAGACGGCGGCTTCCGGCAATATCCGCTCGTAAACGTGGAAGTGGCCGATCGATAGATAATCGACCAGATTATGGCAAAATTCATCCAGCGCTTTTTCATCCAGCGGGGAGAGCTTTTCCTTGTTCGGTTTGATGCCAACCAGATGGTAGTAAGCAATCAGCAGCTGCTTACGCGCTTGTAGCCATTGGTCGATTAACGCATTATTGCCACCGACGAGGTCAGTCAGGCTTTGTAACTGGTTTAGCATTGTTGGCTCCGTGAATGGTAGAAAATAACCGTCAGTTATAAAAGTTATCTAATCACCCAGAGTGGTAAAATGCCAGTGAAGTGATAGTGGAGCAATAGAAAAGATATGGAACACACGCTAAAAGGTGACGAAACCGGATGGTGGGTTGTCAGTCACGCAAACCAGATATGGCTCCCTGAGGGGGCGTTGCCGCAGGGAACGGCGTCCAGTTGGTCATTACAGGGGCAGAGCGCCCGACTTATCGGCGAATGGCAGGGGCAGGCCGTCCGGCTGGTCTGCCAGAACCGGGATAGCGATATGGCATCCGTCCGTCAGTTAATCGACCGGGAAGTCGGTCTTTTTCAAATGGCGGGGCGCGGCGTACAGCTGGCGGAGTTTTACCGCGCCCATCGATTCTGCGGCTACTGCGGCCATGAGATGGTGCGCAGTAAAACCGAGCTGGCCTGCCTGTGCCGCCACTGCAAGGAGCGTTATTACCCGCAGATCGCCCCCTGCATCATCGTGGCGATCCGACGCGGCGACGAGATTCTGCTGGCCCAGCACAACCGTCATCGCGGCAACATGTATACGGTGCTGGCCGGGTTCGTCGAGGTGGGCGAAACCCTGGAGCAGACGGTGGCCCGCGAGGTGATGGAAGAAAGCCATATCCGAATCAAGAACCTGCGCTATATCAGTTCCCAGCCCTGGCCTTTCCCGCACTCGCTGATGATGGCCTTTATGGCGGACTATGCGGGGGGCGAGGTTCAGCACGATCCCGCCGAACTGCGCGACGCAGCCTGGTTCCGCTATGACCAACTGCCTATTTTACCGCCGCCGGGCACGGTGGCGCGCCGTCTGATTGAAGATACGGTTGCGCTGTGCCGCGCGGCTCATGAGAACGGCTAGCCAACATGTTACCATCGGGCGCGATAACCGTACGCCGCGGGATGACGACGAAAGGAAAACAGCATGACTGATCTGAAAAACGATCGCTATTTACGCGCCTTATTGCGCCAGCCGGTTGATGTGACGCCGGTATGGATGATGCGTCAGGCGGGGCGTTACCTGCCGGAATACAAGGCGACCCGCGCTCAGGCGGGCGACTTCATGGCGCTGTGTAAAAATGCGGATCTGGCCTGCGAGGTCACCCTGCAACCGTTGCGGCGCTATGAGCTTGACGCGGCGATCCTGTTTTCAGATATCCTGACCATTCCCGATGCGATGGGCCTGGGGCTCTATTTTGAAGTCGGCGAGGGGCCGCGTTTTCATTCCCCTATTGCCTGCCATGCCGATGTGGCGAATTTGCCGATTCCCGACCCGGAGCAGGAGCTGGGCTATGTGATGAATGCGGTGCGCACCATCCGCAAGAACCTGGCCGGCGCGGTACCGCTGATCGGCTTTTCCGGCAGCCCCTGGACGCTGGCGACCTATATGGTGGAAGGCGGCAGCAGCAAAGCCTTCACCATGATTAAAAAGATGATGTTTGCCGAGCCGAAAACGCTGCATCTGCTGCTGGATAAGCTGGCGGACAGCGTCATTCTCTATCTGAACGCGCAGATACGCGCCGGGGCGCAGGCGGTGATGGTATTCGACACCTGGGGCGGCGTGCTCAGCGGCCGGGATTATCGCCAGTTTTCCCTGCATTATATGCACAAGATCGTTGACGGCCTGCAACGAGAAAACGACGGGCGCCGCGTGCCCGTCACCCTGTTTACCAAGGGCGGCGGCCAGTGGCTCGAAGCGATGGCGGAAACCGGCTGTGACGCGCTGGGGCTGGACTGGACGATCGACATTGCCGATGCGCGCCGCCGCGTCGGCGATAAAGTCGCCCTGCAGGGCAATATGGATCCTTCCATGCTGTATGCGCCGCCGGCGCGTATCGAGCAGGAAGTGGCGTCGATTCTGGCGGGGTTCGGGCACGGCAACGGCCATGTGTTCAATCTGGGGCACGGTATCCATCAGGATGTGCCGCCGGAGCATGCCGGCGCCTTTGTGAAGGCGGTGCACCAGCTATCCCGCGCTTATCATCAATAGGGGGACCGGTGATTGATACCCAAGGACTGCGCGCCGAGCAGGTGACGCGCGCCGCAGAAATTGTTCGTTACGACGATCTGCCGTTCGACCAGCCGGATTTTATCGCCGGCGCCGACGTGGGCTTTGAGCAGGACGGCGCGATAACCCGCGCGGCCATCGCCGTGCTGCGCTATCCGGCGCTGGAATTGGTGGAATACAAGATTGCGCGGGTCGCTACGACCATGCCGTATATTCCGGGGCTGCTCTCCTTTCGGGAATGCCCGGGCCTGATGGCCGCCTGGGGGATGCTGGAGCACAAGCCGGATTTGTTATTTGTCGACGGACATGGTATTTCACATCCGCGCCGGCTTGGCGTGGCCAGCCATTTCGGCCTGCTGGTGAATGTGCCGACGATCGGCGTGGCGAAAAGCCGTCTGTGCGGACATTTCGCGCCGTTATCGGACCCGGTGGGCAGCCGGGAGCCGCTGCTGGATAAAGGCGAGCAGATTGGCTGGGTATGGCGCAGCAAGGCGCGCTGTAACCCGCTGTTCGTGGCCACCGGTCATCGCGTCGGCCTGGATAGCGCCCTGCTGTGGGTGCAACGCTGCATGCGCGGCTACCGTCTGCCGGAGCCCACTCGCTGGGCCGACGCGGTGGCATCCGACCGGCCGGCGTTTCAACGCTGGCAACAGCAGATGTTGTGAGCGAAATTTTAGGAATACAGGCATAGGGTGCGGTGATAATTTCAGGTACACTGCCGCCCATTGCCTCTACATGAGCATAAAATAACAGATGTTACGTAATCCGATTCATTTGCGTTTGGAAAAGCTCGGAAGCTGGCAGCATGTCACCTTTATGGCATGCCTTTGCGAACGTATGTACCCGAATTATCATGAATTTTGTCAGCAAACCGGGTTTGGCGACGCCATGGTTTATCGCCGCATTCTCGATTTGGTTTGGGAAACGCTGGTGGTCAAAGACGCAAAAGTTAATTTCGACAGCCAGTTGGAAAAATTAGAAGAGGCAATTCCGGCGGCTGATGACTATGATATTTATGGTGTCTACCCGGCGATTGACGCCTGTATCGCCCTGGGCGAGCTGATCCATTCCCGCCTGAGCGGCGAAACGCTGGAACATGCGATCGCCATCAGCGAGGCGTCGATCCGTACGGTCGCCATGCTCGAAATGACGCAGGCCGGTAGAGAAATGACCGATGATGAGCTGAAGGTTCTGCCGGCAATTGAAGACGAGTGGGACATCCAATGGGAGATTTTCCGCCTGTTGGCCGCCTGCGAAGAGCGTGATATCGAACTGATTAAAGGACTCCGCGCCGACCTGCGAGAGGCCGCAAGTAGTAATATTGGGATAAATTTACAGCAATAACGCGATAAAACGTGATTTAAGGCCTGAAATGGCCTGTCTTAAGGCTTCACATCCGCACCCTGTCTGGTCTACATTTGGGGGGCGTAATAAAAGTGGCTGTCGGTGCGTATATGCAGGAGAGTGCTGTTATGGCCTATCCGTCGCACTCGATGCTTAGCAAGCGATAAACACACTGTAAGGATAACTTATGAATAAGACTCAACTGATTGATGTAATTGCGGACAAAGCTGATCTTTCCAAAGTACAGGCGAAAGCGGCACTGGAATCAACTCTGGCGGCGATTACTGAGTCTCTGAAAGAAGGTGATGCAGTACAATTGGTTGGTTTTGGTACGTTTAAGGTAAACCATCGTAACGAGCGCACTGGCCGCAATCCACAAACTGGTAAAGAAATCAAAATTGCTGCAGCCAACGTGCCAGCGTTTGTTTCTGGCAAGGCGCTGAAAGACGCTGTTAAATAAGCCATGCCGGTTAAGAGTTTAAGCAGGGGGGCGTTTTCGCCCCTTTTGCTTTTACTGCGCTGGTTGGGCGTTGGCGCCGCGCTGGCCCTGCTCGTCGCCTGTGGCAGCCATGCCCCGTCTCCGCCGGTCTTTGCCAGCGGTTATCTTTCCGATCGCGGCGTGGTTCGCCTGTGGCGTAAAGATGACGCCCAGCACAACGCCACCCGGCTGATTGTGGTGTATAACCCGCTTCAGGGCGACAGCACGGTAGTCACCCGCTATCTGTATCAGCAGGACAAGATACGGGAAATCAAAAGAACGCTGGAATTACAGAAAGACGACACCGAGATACGTTTTGCGCAAGATGGAACGGTCAGCTTTATGCAACGTCAGCTGGCGCAAAGGCGAGAGTCAATCTCCGATGACGAACTGGCGCTCTATCAGTGGGATGCCCAACGCCTGCTGGAGCTCAGCGAGGTGCTGCAGGCCGGTAAGGTGGTACTGAAACAGGGAACCTGGCAGAACGGTCGGGTGGTCACCTGCGATGGGCAGCAAACCCGCCCCGACTTTGACTCGGCCTCACAGGGATGGATTGACAAGCAGAAACAGCCATTGGTCAGCGTTGCGTGGCTGGAGGCGCCGGAAGGCACGCAGCTGTTACTGGCGGACCAGGGGAATTTCTGCCGCTGGGAAGCGGAGGCCGGCAGGCTGTAATCCGCCACCGGGTCGAGACCCGATAATCCCCACGCGGCTAATCCACCTTTGCGCGCAGCATAAAACCCGGATTGCTCCGGGCTGTTCGGTTCTCAGGCTTGTTCCCGCTCAATGGCGCGATAGCCGATATCTTGGCGATAAAAACACCCTTGCCACTGAATGTCCGCCGCCAGTTCATACGCACGTTTCTGGGCCTCCGCCACCGTATTGCCTAATGCCGTTACGCACAATACGCGCCCGCCGTTGGTAACGACATTTTCGCCGTCCTTTTTGGTGCCGGCGTGAAAGACTTTACCGTCTTCGGCATCCTGCCGGGGCAGACCGGAAATAACATCGCCGGTGCGGTAATCGGCCGGATATCCGCCCGCGGCCAGCACTACGCCCAGGGCGGGACGCTCATCCCATCGCGAATCCTGCTCATTCAGTTTGCCGTCGCAGGCCGCCAGACACAGCTCAACCAGGTCGGAACGCAGGCGCAGCATAATCGGCTGGGTTTCCGGATCGCCAAAGCGGCAGTTGAATTCAATCACCTTGGGCTGACCGTCGGCGGAAATCATCAGTCCGGCGTACAGAAAGCCGGTATAGACGTTGCCCTCGGCGGCCATGCCGTTGACCGTCGGCCAAATCACCCGCTCCATGATGCGCTGGTGGATCTCATCGGTTACCACCGGGGCGGGAGAGTAGGCGCCCATACCGCCGGTGTTCGGGCCGGTATCCTGGTCGCCTACGCGCTTGTGGTCCTGGCTGGTGGCCATCGGCAGCACATTTTTCCCATCCACCATGACGATAAAGCTGGCTTCCTCACCGTCCAGGAACTCTTCCACCACGATACGGTGTCCCGCATCGCCAAACGCGTTGCCCGCCAGCATATCCTGGATGGCGTCTTCCGCTTCCTGCAGCGTCATGGCGACGATGACGCCTTTGCCCGCCGCCAGCCCGTCCGCCTTGATAACGATGGGCGCGCCCTGCGCACGCACGTACGCCAGAGCCGGCTCAACTTCGGTAAAGTTCTGGTATTCGGCCGTCGGAATATTGTGCCGGGCAAGGAAATCCTTGGTGAAGGCTTTGGAGCCTTCCAACTGCGCCGCTGCCTGCGTCGGGCCGAAAATCGTCAGTCCCGCGGCGCGAAAGGCGTCGACCACGCCAATCACCAGCGGCGCTTCCGGTCCGACGATGGTCAGGCCGATGTGGCTTTCCTGGGCGAAAGCGACTAACGCCGGTATATCGGTTGCCGCGATATCGACGTTCGTCAGCGCCGGTTCCAGTGCGCTTCCCGCGTTACCCGGCGCCACATAGACGCGGTCCGCCAGCGGAGACTGGGCGGCTTTCCAGGCCAGCGCATGTTCGCGCCCGCCGTTGCCAATGATTAAAATATTCATCTCGTTCGGCTCCTGAATTAATGGCGGAAGTGGCGCATATCGGTAAAGATCATCGCGATGCCGTGTTCGTTGGCGGCGGCAATGACTTCATCGTCACGGATAGAGCCGCCCGGTTGGATCACGCAGCTAATGCCTACGGCCGCCGCTGCGTCAATGCCGTCGCGGAAGGGGAAGAACGCGTCGGACGCCATGGCTGAGCCTTTGACCTCCAGCCCTTCGTCAGCGGCCTTGATTCCGGCAATTTTGGCGGAGTAGACGCGGCTCATCTGGCCGGCGCCGATGCCGATGGTCATATTGTCGCGGGCGTAGACAATGGCGTTGGATTTCACGAACTTGGCCACCTTCCAGCAGAACAGCGCATCGCGCAGTTCCTGTTCGCTGGGTTGGCGCTCGGTCACCACGCGCAGTTGCGATGCATCGACCATGCCCAGATCGCGCTCCTGTACCAGCAGACCGCCGTTTACGCGCTTAAAGTCCAAACCGGGAACGCGTTGTTGCCATGCGCCGCTAATCAGAACACGCACGTTTTGTTTGGCCGCGGTAACTTTTAACGCAGCGTCGCTGACGGATGGCGCAATAATCACCTCGACAAACTGACGGCTGACGATCGCCCGCGCCGTCTCTTCGTCCAGCTCGCGGTTGAAGGCGATGATGCCGCCGAATGCAGAGGTCGGGTCGGTTTGATAAGCGCGCTCATAGGCGTCGAGAATCGAGTCGCCTGTCGCCACGCCGCAGGGGTTGGCGTGTTTGACGATGACGCAGGCCGCATCAGTAAACTCTTTCACACACTCCAGCGCGGCGTCGGTGTCGGCGATATTGTTATAAGACAGCGCCTTGCCTTGTAATTGCCGCGAAGTGGCGACGGACGCTTCCGTTACGTTTTCTTCTATGTAGAAAGCCGCCTGCTGGTGGCTGTTTTCACCGTAGCGCATATCCTGTTTTTTAACGTAGTTCAGATTCAGCGTGCGCGGGAAACGGCCTGACGGTTTATCCGTTTCGCCATAATAAGGCGGCACCAGCGAACCAAAGTAGTTGGCAATCATGCTGTCATAGGCCGCGGTGTGCTCAAATGCCTTGATAGCCAGATCGAAACGGGTTTCGTAAGTCAGCGAGCCGCCGTTGGCGTCGATTTCACTAATAATGGTTTCGTAGTCGCCGCTCTTGACCACGATAGCGACGTCTTTATGGTTTTTGGCCGCGGAGCGCACCATGGTGGGCCCGCCGATATCGATGTTTTCGATGGCGTCTTCCAGCGTGCAGTTTTCACGGGCGACGGTCTGGGCGAAGGGATAGAGATTCACCACAACCATATCGATCGGCTGGATATCGTGTTGAGCCATAACGGCGTCATCCTGGCCGCGTCGGCCGAGAATACCGCCATGGACTTTGGGGTGCAGGGTTTTAACGCGTCCGTCCATCATTTCCGGAAAGCCGGTGTAGTCCGATACTTCGGTGACCGCCAAACCGGCATCGGCCAGCAAACGGGCGGTTCCGCCGGTTGAAAGAAGCTCAACGCCACGTTGGGACAGAGCCTGAGCAAATTCGACAATACCCGCTTTGTCAGAAACGCTGAGCAAAGCGCGGCGGATAGGACGACGTTGTTGCATGATGATGTTATCCCTTGGATTTGATAATCATTGAAGAACGGTACGTGAATATCGTCTTTTATGACGCATGATGGCGAGATAAAGAGAAATATTCAGTTAGCGTTCTACAGAAATACGCTGGTTTTAACGCGGGAGAATTGTAGCGAAAACGTTTGCGTGATGCTCGTCAAATTTTGATCATATCCCGCTCTGTGGATAACTTTGTGTAAAAAAGGGTATAAGGCGGCATTTTGCTGTGGAATGCAGCAATCGGCCGTTTTTATGCGAAATACCTGTTGCGGCCCGCGCAGAACTCCCTATAATGCGCCTCCACTGACAGGGCAACGGCGGCAACGCGGTTGTGATGACAGTAGGAAGCCAGGCAATAATCACTTGACTTCACAGCGGAATTGCATAACATATGCGGCCCGCGCCA
>NZ_JAKPCB010000079.1:0-34731 GCF_023347575.1 Brenneria tiliae
GTAACCATTTCAAACTGGTACTGCTGTGGGGCGGGTTCTCTGAGCATGGCGGTCAGTCCGTTTTTTGCACTGACCTTATTAGATCAAAGTCCTGACCGGGAGGCCAGGACTTTGTCAACAGTCTGAAAGGCGGCGGGAACGCCGCCTTTCTTTCCATTTACAGACCGCACAGCACGCCGACAAACAGCGCCATGCCGACATAGTTGTTATTCTTGAAGGCGCGGAAACAGGCGTCCCGCTCGCGCCCGGCAATCAACTTCTGCTGGTAGACAAACAGCGCGGCGGCGACCAGCAGCGCCAGATAGAATACCGGCCCCAACGCCGCCATATACCCCAGCGCCGCCAGCAGCAACAGCATGACCAACTGCAGCAGACCGATAATCAAGGTGTCAAAACGGCCGAATAGGATGGCGGTGGATTTGATGCCGATCTTGAGGTCATCGTCGCGGTCCACCATCGCGTACTGGGTGTCGTAAGCCACCGTCCAGCAGACATAGGCCAGAAACATCATCCAGCAGGTTGCGGGCAGGGACTCGCTCACCGCGGCGTAGGCCATGGGTATCGACCAGCCGAACGCCGCCCCCAGAACAAACTGGGGCAGATGGCTGACGCGCTTCATAAACGGGTAGATCCACGCCAGCGCCAGCGCGGCGACGGAAAGCCAGATGGCCATCATGTTCAACGTCAGCACCAGGCCGAACGCCAGCAGCACCAGCACCACGAACAGCACCTTGGCCGACTGCTCGCTGACCATGCCGCTGGGCAGCGGACGCGAGGCCGTGCGCTTTACGTGCCCGTCGAAATGGCGATCGGCATAATCATTGATGACGCAGCCCGCCGCCCGCATTAAAAAGACGCCGGCGACGAAAACCAGCAATGTCCACGGTTCAGGCGTTCCCCGTCCGGCCAGCCATAGCGCCCATAACGTCGGCCATAGCAGCAGCAGAGAACCTATCGGCTTATCAATACGCATCAACCGACAGTAAGCCAGCCACTTCCCCGCGGTTACACTTCTTTCCAACGGATTAATCTCCTAAATTGCCGGCTAGCCTTCACGGCTATCCGTAAAATAAAGCGGCGCCTGTGGTAAAAACAGCTCGGTCAACAACAATGGATGACCGGAAAGACGCAAACGGGAACGACGCGCCCATAAACCTTCGCCGCGTCCGGTATGGATATAGTCACGCGTCAGGGCATCATGCTGAAACAGGTAGCGCCCCAGCGGGACGTTGCCGATGTTCATCAGCGCGGCGCCTGCGCCGTCCAGCGTTTGTTGGGGGATCAGGGTGCGGCCAAACAGCCAGGGACGCCCGTCGCCGTAAAGCACGACCTCACGCAGCCAATAACGCTCACTGACGGGCAGATGCGCGCGTTCGTCATGCAACGCCTGCGGCGGGATAAAACGCTCATCGCGGACGGACACCGTCAGGCGATCGCAATAGCCGTCGAGGCGCTGCGTCATTGACGCGGTTTCCATCAGCCAGCTCTCGATATGCGCAGGCATCATTGCGGGCTGTTCGCTAAACCATTCAACAGCGCGCAGGGAAATTTGCGCATTATCGGACATCATCCCTACTCCACTCAGGGTTGCTTGGTAAATAAAGTAAACGTCTCATATTGTAGCGCAGAATAGCGCTCCGATAACACGCTCTAAACCAATTGATACCTGATACGGTAACATTTTTGCAATTTTCCGCAGAGGGAAAGGCGTCACGAAACGGCATGGCGAGCGGGGAAAATAACCGGAGGCCGGCGGGTAAACAAATAGAAAAGGCACCGGCCGGCGATAATCAGCCGGACAGTGCCTTTTGCGGGAGAAATGACGCTAAACCCGGTCAAACCGCCACGGAACATCAGCCCCACGGCGGTGACGCGGTATTACATCATGCCGCCCATACCACCCATGCCGCCCATACCGCCGGCAGCGCCTAAATCGGCTTTATCTTCTTTCGGCAGGTCGGTCACCATACATTCGGTGGTGATCATCAGGCCGGCGATGGATGCGGCGTATTGCAGAGCGGAACGGGTCACTTTGGTCGGATCCAGGATACCCATGCCGATCATATCGCCGTACTCTTCGGTGTAGGCGTTATAGCCGTAGCTGCCTTCGCCGGCTTTAACGTTGTTGGCGATCACCGAGGCTTCTTCACCGGCATTGACCACGATCTGGCGCAGCGGAGATTCCATGGCGCGCAGCGCAACTTTGATGCCCACGTTCTGGTCTTCGTTGTCGCCTTTCAGGCCGGCCGCGCTGATGGAGGAAGCGGCACGAATCAGCGCCACGCCGCCGCCGGCAACCACGCCTTCTTCCACTGCGGCGCGAGTAGCGTGCAGGGCGTCTTCAACGCGGGCTTTCTTCTCTTTCATTTCAACTTCAGTCGCCGCGCCGACTTTGATAACGGCTACGCCGCCTGCCAGTTTAGCCACGCGCTCCTGCAGTTTTTCTTTGTCGTAGTCGGACGTCGCATCTTCAATCTGCTGGCGGATCTGAGTAACACGGCCCTGAATGGCGCCTTCGTCACCCACGCCATCGATGATGATGGTGGTGTCTTTGTTGATAACAACGCGTTTTGCCTGACCCAGATCTTCCAGCGTGGTTTTCTCCAGCTCCAGACCGATCTCTTCAGAGATAACGGTACCGCCGGTCAGGATGGCGATATCCTGCAGCATGGCTTTACGGCGGTCGCCGAAGCCAGGCGCTTTAACCGCGGCCACTTTCACGATGCCGCGCATGGTGTTGACCACCAGCGTCGCCAGCGCTTCGCCTTCAACGTCTTCCGCCACGATCAGCAGCGGCTTGCCTGCTTTGGCAACCGCTTCCAGCACCGGCAACATTTCGCGGATGTTGGAGATTTTCTTGTCAGCCAGCAGGATGAACGGGCTTTCCAGCTCGACGGAGCCGGTTTCCGGTTTGTTGATGAAGTAAGGGGACAGATATCCGCGGTCAAACTGCATACCTTCAACCACGTCCAATTCGTCCTGCAGGCCGGAACCTTCTTCAACGGTGATAACGCCTTCTTTACCCACTTTCTCCATCGCCTGGGCAATCAGTTTGCCCACGGTTTCGTCGGAGTTGGCGGAGATGGTGCCCACCTGAGCGATGGCTTTGGAATCCGAACAGGGTACGGATTGCTTTTTCAGCTCTTCAACGGCGGCGATAACGGCTTTATCGATACCGCGTTTCAAATCCATCGGGTTCATGCCCGCGGCAACCGCTTTCAGGCCTTCAGTGATGATCGACTGAGCCAGTACGGTGGCGGTGGTGGTACCGTCGCCGGCCGCGTCGTTCGCTTTGGAGGCAACTTCTTTCACCATCTGCGCGCCCATGTTTTCGAACTTGTCTTCCAGTTCGATTTCACGCGCAACGGACACGCCGTCTTTAGTAATAGTGGGTGCACCGAAGGATTTATCCAACACAACGTTGCGGCCTTTCGGGCCCAGGGTAACCTTCACTGCATCAGCCAGTACATTTACGCCGCGCAGCATTTTTACGCGAGCGTCATTACCGAATTTTACGTCTTTAGCTGCCATTGGTGTATTTCCCTTAAATTCGTTCAGTTCAGATGAGTTACGCGCAATTACGCTTCAACGATTGCCAGAATGTCGCTTTCGGACATGATCAACACTTCATCGTTGTCGATCTTCTCTGCTTTCACGCCGTAGCCATCATTGAAAATAACGATGTCGCCTACTTTCACATCCAGTGGTTTCACTTCGCCGTTTTCCAGGATGCGACCATGGCCGATGGCCAGTACTTCGCCACGAGTAGATTTACCTGCGGCGGAGCCGGTCAGAACGATGCCGCCAGCAGATTTGGACTCAACTTCTTTGCGCTTGACGATCACGCGGTCATGCAATGGACGAATTTTCATTGATAGCTCTCCTTTGAGAAAGTCCATATCAGTTTTGGGATAAACGCCGGATATGCCCTCATATCCGGCCTTGTGGTGTTCTAAGTGGGGGCGTTTCCTATCCCTTCAAGGGAGGAAATTTATTTTTTTTGCGTTAAGTAGCGTTTTTTTGTTATCAATGAATAAAAAAACAAGGATTATCAATACGATAATCCTTGCGTATTCTTCGATTCATCGCCGCGTTCAGCGATCGTCTTTTTCATCCCGCTGCTCAATATTTCTACGGCCGTCGTCTTTGCGCTGGTATTCGCCTTCAAACGTATTGCCGTCGGAGGAAGGGGGAGCGCCGGGGCCGGAACGCCAAATGTGCAAGTGGGGCATCAGCCGGAGGGTTAACCGCTTTTGTACCGGCGGCAGCAGCAGCAGCAACCCGAGGAAATCGGTAAAGAACCCCGGGATCAGCAGCAGGAAGCCCGCCAGCACCAGCGATACGCTTTTGACCATCTCGGCGGCCGGACTTTCGCCCAGTGCCATTTTCTGCTGCATCTGGACGATGGTTTTCATGCCCTGGTTACGCACCAGCGACACGCCGACGCAAGAAGTAAAGATCACCAGCAACAGGGTCATCGCTACGCCGAGTACCTCTGCTACCTGAATAAACAGCGATATCTCTATGTAAACGAAAAGAAAAATTAATAGTAACGGTAACCAGCGCACCCGACTCTCCTGTTTTTGAAAACGCATGCTGTTAAAAACAAACGCGGTTGTTGTAAACAAATTATGTTATTGAAAACAAATATGACCAGGCATCACCGCACTGCACATTATAATCTACTGAGATGGTAGCGCGATTGACTATTTTCAAGCCATGGCAGGACCATTTATTATCTTAAAATAGTTACGCGTGATGACTATCACAGTTCGTTTGACTGAGTTCAAACGACGGGACGGATAGTGATCCAGGCTACTATTTTTTTGACTTGCAGAACATCATAATGACAACGGATGCGGTTATGGTTAAACATTCTGCGACTGTCGTCTGTGATCGTACAATCATTTCACTTTGGCGCTGGTCAGCAGCAGAATAATAGAAGGCTATCATGTCAGATAATGTTCGTATTGAAGAAGACCTGTTAGGTACTAAAGAAGTTCCCGCAGAAGCTTATTACGGCGTGCATACCCTACGGGCGGTTGAAAACTTTTACATCAGCAACAGCAAAATCAGCGATATCCCGGAATTTGTGCGCGGCATGGTAATGGTTAAGAAAGCGGCTGCGCTGGCGAACAAGGAGCTGCAAACCATCCCGCGGAAAATTGCCGATGTCATCATCCAGGCCTGCGATGAGGTGTTGAATAACGGCAAATGCATGGATCAATTCCCGATCGATGTCTATCAGGGCGGCGCGGGCACCTCGGTAAACATGAATACCAACGAGGTGCTGGCCAATATCGGCCTGGAATTGATGGGACACCGGAAAGGCGAATACCAGTACCTGAATCCGAACGATCATCTGAACAAATGCCAATCGACCAACGACGCCTACCCCACCGGATTCCGTATCGCCGTTTACGCCGCCATTCTGAAATTGATTGATGCGCTGACGCTGCTTGGCGACGGCTTCGAACGCAAAGCCCAGGAATTTGCCGACGTATTGAAAATGGGGCGTACCCAGCTGCAGGATGCGGTTCCCATGACGTTGGGACAAGAGTTCCACGCCTTCAACGTGTTACTGAAAGAAGAAAACAAAAACCTGCTGCGTACCGCGGAACTGTTATTGGAAGTCAACCTGGGGGCGACGGCGATCGGCACCAGGCTGAACACCCCGGACGGCTATCAGCAACTGGCGGTACAGCGGTTGGCGGAAGTCAGCGGCCTGCCGTGTATTCCGGCGGAAGACCTGATTGAGGCCACGTCCGACTGCGGCGCTTACGTGATGGTTCACAGTTCGCTTAAGCGCCTGGCGGTGAAACTGTCGAAAATCTGTAACGACCTGCGCCTGCTGTCATCCGGGCCGCGCGCCGGTCTGAACGAAATTAACCTGCCGGAGCTGCAGGCCGGCTCGTCAATCATGCCGGCCAAGGTCAACCCGGTGGTGCCGGAAGTGGTCAATCAGGTGTGTTTCAAGGTTATCGGCAACGATACCTGCGTCACCATGGCTTCCGAAGCCGGCCAGTTGCAGCTGAACGTGATGGAGCCGGTGATCGGGCAGGCGATGTTCGAGTCAATCCATATTCTGACCAACGCCTGCCACAACCTGCGGGAAAAATGCGTCAACGGCATTACCGCCAATAAAGAAGTCTGCGAAGCGTATGTGTTTAATTCCATTGGCATCGTTACTTACCTTAATCCCTTTATCGGCCACCATAACGGCGATATCGTCGGCAAGATCTGTGCGGAAACCGGGAAAAGCGTACGTGAAGTGGTGCTGGAGCGCGGTCTGCTGACCGAGTCTGAACTGGATGATATTTTCTCTACTCAGAACCTGATGCACCCGGCGTACAAAGCCAAACGCTACACCGACGAGAACGATCTGTCCTAAAAGCATCGCCTAGTCCATACCAGGCACGTCTGTTCCCAAAGAGCTGCGTGCCTTTATTTTATGTTTTACATAGCCATAAGAAAAACTTATATAAAATACCCTACATAAAAGGAGTATCTTTCATGATTACCCTGGAACTACTTATTGTTTTACTGGCCATCTATCTCGGGGCACGACTGGGAGGCATCGGCATCGGTTTTGCCGGCGGTCTGGGCGTGCTGGTTCTTACCCTTGGGCTACAGATAAAACCCGGCGTTATTCCCTTTGATGTGATTGAAATCATCATGGCGGTTATCGCTGCAATTGCCGCCATGCAGGTAGCCGGCGGGATGGATTATCTGGTCGGTCTGGCCGAAAAATTACTGCGCCGTCAGCCCAAATACGTGACTTTTCTGGCGCCGCTGGTCACCTATTTCATGACCATCCTGGCGGGAACCGGCCACACCGCCTTCTCTACCCTGCCGGTGATTGCCGAAGTCGCCAAAGAGCAGGGCATCCGCCCTTCCCGCCCGTTGTCGATTGCCGTAGTGGCCTCACAGATCGCCATCACCGCCTCCCCCATTTCGGCCGCGGTGGTGTTTGTTGCGGGGATCCTGGAACCTGTGGGCGTCAGCTATCTGATGTTGCTGGGTATCTGTATCCCCACGACGCTGACCGCCGTTTTGCTGACCGCTATCGTCAGTAACTTTCTGGGAAAAGATCTTAAACATGACAAAGTGTATCAGGAACGTCTGAAAAAAGGCGAAACCGTGCTGCGCGGCGTCAGCAAACTGGAAAGCAAACCCGGCGCCGGACGTTCGGTGGCGTTATTTCTGTTTGGCATCGTCGCCGTGGTGCTGTATGCCACCGCCATCAGCGACACGGTTGGCCTGATCCAGAACCCGGTTTTACCGCGTAACGAAGCCATCGTGGTGTTTATGCTGACGGTCGCTACCTTGATTTGCATTACCTGCAAGATAGACACGGCGCGGATCCTCTCCGCCAGCACCTTTAAATCGGGCATGAGCGCATGTGTTTGCGTCATGGGCGTCGCCTGGCTGGGCGATACGTTTGTTAAATCCCATATTTCCGATATTCAGGAAACGGCGGGCGCGTTGTTGCAGAACTATCCGTGGATGCTCGCCGTAGTGCTGTTCTTCGCCGCAACCCTGCTTTACTCCCAGGCCGCGACGGCAAAAGCATTGATGCCCGCAGCCCTGCTGCTTGGCGTCTCTCCGGTTACTGCGGTCGCCTCTTTCGCCGCGGTCTCGGCGCTGTTTGTCTTGCCGACTTATCCTACGCTGCTGGCCGCCGTTGAAATGGACGATACCGGTTCAACGCGCATCGGCAAATATGTCTTTAACCATTCATTTCTGATCCCTGGCGTGCTGGCCATTGCGCTATCGGTGACTTTCGGCTTTATTCTCGGAAATATTCTGCTGTAACCCGCGAACGGATCGGCCAACCGCGCCGATCCGCATCATTCCCCTCATGCCGTAAAGCAAGGTATAGTGTCCGCATGTTCACCTGAAACCGAGGCCGCGATGTCCGACAGCCCAGCCTGCGACGCCGTCGTCATACTCTGTACCGCGCCCGACGAGCCTTGCGCGCAACGGCTTGCCGACTCGTTGCTGGCGGCCCGGCTCGCCGCCTGCGTCACCCTCTTTCCCGGCGCCCGCTCGCTTTATTATTGGCAAGGCAAGCTGGAGCAGCAATCCGAAGTACAGATGCTGATCAAAAGCGACGCCTCGCATCAGCAGGCTCTGCTGGATCACCTGAAACAACACCATCCTTACCAGACGCCGGAACTGCTGGTGTTGCCGGTACTGGGCGGCGATAGCGATTATCTGACATGGCTCGACGCTTCTTTACGCTGATTATCCTGGTTTGGGCAACATGCGGCGCTATCGCCGCCACGGCCGCGCCGTTCGCTCAAAACGCGATTGGCGGTAACCGGTTTTTACCCGTCGATCGGGCTTTCGCCTTCGATTTCCAACAGCGGGAAAACCAACTGACCGTACGCTGGGAGATACAGCCCGGCTATTATCTCTATCGCCAGCAGATCAAACTGGAAAGCGGCAATGCCGTGCTCGGCAACGTCGACTTACCGCCGGGCATCAGCCATCGGGACGAGTTTTTCGGCGAGGTTTTCATCTTTAAACAGCAATTGGCGCTGGATATTCCACTGCTTCAGGCGCATGAAAACGCCACGGTAAGCGTCACCTATCAGGGCTGCGCCGATGCCGGATTTTGCTATCCGCCGGAAACCCGGGTTATCCCGCTGCGGCAGATTTCCCCAACCGCACCCGCCGGTTCCGCGGCCACTCCGCTGCCCTTCTCGCCCTGGTGGGCGCTGCTGATTGGCATTGGCGTCGCCTTTACCCCCTGCGTGCTGCCGATGTATCCGCTGATATCCGCCCTGGTGCTCGGCAGAAAAGCGCCGCTGACGCCCCGGCGCACCTTTTGGCTGTCGATGACCTACGTGCAGGGTATGGCGCTGACCTACACGCTGCTGGGGCTGATTGTCGCCGCCGCCGGGCTGCGTTTTCAGGCGGCGCTGCAACATCCTTACGTCCTGATTGCTCTGTCGGCGCTGTTTATCGCGCTGGCGCTGGCGATGTTCGGCCTGTATACCCTGCAATTGCCGTCCGCCGTGCAAACCAGACTGGCGGAATGGAGTAATCGTCAGCAGAGCGGTTCTCTGACCGGCGTTTTCAGCATGGGCGCGCTGGCGGGACTGATTTGCTCTCCCTGTACCACCGCGCCGCTCAGCGCGATCCTGCTTTATATTGCGCAAAGCGGCAATCTGCTGGCCGGGGGCGGCACGCTGTATCTGTATGCTTTAGGGATGGGGTTGCCGCTGATTGCGATCACCCTGTTCGGCAATCGCCTGTTGCCGCGCAGCGGTCCGTGGATGCAATACGTTAAAGAAGCGTTCGGCTTCGTCATTCTGGCGCTGCCCGTCTTTCTGCTGGAGCGCATACTGGGCGAAAACTGGGGAATAAGGCTATGGAGCCTGCTCGGCGTCGCTTTCTTCGGCTGGGCGTTTACCCTGAGCTTGCGCAGCCGCAAACGGGGAATGCGGGTTGTTCAACTGCTGCTGTTGGCGGGGGCGTTAATCGCCGCCCGGCCGCTGCAGGAGTGGGTATTCCCTCCCGCAGGCTCTGAACGGCAACACGCCTCTTCCGCCCTCAATTTTATGCCGGTAACCAATATTGCCGGGCTGGACAAGGCGCTGGCTGAGAGTCATCGCCCCGTCATGCTAGATCTTTACGCTGACTGGTGCGTGGCCTGTAAAGAGTTTGAAAAATACACCTTCAGCGACAACGACGTGCAACGTCATTTATCGCGCATGTCGCTATTACAGGCTGACGTCACCGCCAACCGGGCGGAACAGAATACGCTGCTGCAACGGCTGCAGGTACTGGGGCTGCCGACGATTTTATTTTTTGACGCGCAGGGCAAAGAGATCCCCGGCTCGCGGGTGACCGGTTTTATGGACGCGGAGAAGTTTCACGCGCATTTGCAGAAGTACGCTCCTTAAACGACACTATTTATCTGGCCACCGCTCTTCTGGAGGAGACCCAATGCAACGGGAAGAGGTTCTTGAACATGCGCTCACTCTGCTGGAGCAGCACGGTTTCGCAATGACCACGCTGGAGATGCTGGCGAAAAAAATGGATGTTCCCGTAGCGGAACTACGGCCTTTCTGGCCCGACCGCGAAGCCCTGCTTTATGACAGCCTGCGCCATCACAGCCAGCAGGTCGATGTCTGGCGGCGACAGCTCCTGCTGGACGACACGAAAAGCATTGAGCAAAAACTTCTGGCGCGATATCAGGTCCTGCATGATGCGGTAAAACAACAGCGTTACCCTGGCTGCCTGTTTATTGCCGCCTGCAGCTTCTTTCCCGACGTTGACCATCCCATTCACCAGATTGCGGAACAGCAAAAGCAGGAGTCTTATCGCTATACGCGCGATTTACTGGAGGCGTTGGAAACGGACGATCCGGAAATGGTGGCGCAGCAGATGGAGCTTATCCTGGAGGGCTGCTTAAGCCGGCTGCTGGTAAAACGCCAGGCTTCCAGCATCGCCACCGCACGGCGGCTGGCCGAAGACGTACTGCGCTTTTCACTCTGCCGCAAAAATGGCGCCCTGACCTGATACCCGGCGCAATGCGCGGCGCCCCCCGAACGCTGGCTGAAAAGTCGGCAGTCAGTCGGGTTTTCCGCGCTTTCGCTCACAAACCCGTTGACGACGCGCAGGCAATACGGTTTAATGCGCCCCGTTGCCCGGATAGCTCAGTCGGTAGAGCAGAGGATTGAAAATCCTCGTGTCCTTGGTTCGATTCCGAGTCCGGGCACCACCTTTCCTTTTTTATGCCTCCTTATCAATCCCTATGTTGTTGTGATTCAATAAGTTGGCGTGAAAATCTTTTCCGATACGTTTTGATTTATCCCTTCGTATCGGGGAATTTGTGGGTCAGATTGCGGGTCGTTCAGTTCGATGAACGGGAGTGACCCTCATATGTTAACTGACAGCAAAGTCCGATCCGCGAAACCTCTCACAAAATCTTATAAGCTCACTGACTCGCAAGGTCTGTACCTGACGGTATCCACCAGCGGCGCTAAGCTATGGTATTTCCGCTATCGCCTCGGCGGTAAAGAAAGTCGTCTGGCTTTTGGTCCCTACCCTCAAACTACACTGGCGGAAGCCCGTGAAAAGCGCGATGCGGCGCGTAAGCTACTGGCGTCCGACCTCTGCCCTGCCCTGATGCGCAAAACGGATAACGCCGCCGTTGATGAATCCCGCACCTTTCAGTACATCGCCACCGCATGGCACACCAGTTGCCTTAAGCTCTGGTCGGACGCTCACGCCGATAAGATCCTCACCTGCCTGAAACGCTACGTTTTCCCCGCGATCGGTGCGATGGCTATCGCTCTGATTGAGACCCGGCATCTGGCGCAGTTGGTTAAAGCCATCGACGATAAAGGCGTGCATGACGTCGCCGGGCGGGTACGCCAGCATCTGACCAAAATCATGCGCCACGCGGTACAGCAGGGCGTAATCAAATACAATCCGGCTTACGATTTGGACGGCGTCGTGACCCCGGTGGTGACCCAACATCACCCCGCCCTGCCGCTGAAACGCCTGCCTGAACTACTGGTGAAGATTGAGAACTACAAAGGCCGGATGCTGACTCGTCTGGCGCTGGAATTAAGCCTGCATGTTTTCCTGCGCTCCAGTGAACTACGTTATGCGCGCTGGGATGAATTCAATCTGAAAGCGCATATCTGGACCGTGCCTGCAAAACGTGAAACGGTTAAAGGCGTAAGGTTTTCTGAGCGTGGCGCAAAGATGAAGGACGAGCATCTGGTGCCGTTGTCGCGGCAGGCGGTCGCCCTGCTGCAACAGATTCAGGCGATTTCCGGCGAGTCGGTCTTCGTTTTTCCGGGCGCAAATACCCTGAACAAGCCGATGAGTGAAAACACCATCAACAAGGCGCTGCGCGTGATTGGCTATGACACCAAAACCGAAGTGTGCGGCCACGGTTTCAGGACAATGGCCTGTAGCGCGCTGAACGAGTCTGGATTGTGGTCAAGGGATGCCATTGAGCGGCAGATGAGTCACAAAGAGCGCAACGGCGTGCGGGCCGCCTATGTGCATAAGGCCGAGCATCTGGAAGCCAGAATCGAAATGATGCAGTGGTGGTCGGATTATCTGGACGTCAGCCGGGATGGATATGTTGCGCCGTATATTTATGCACGGCAGCATAAGGTCGCGGGTACAGCCTGACCGTTAATTTTCTGACAGGAGCAGATCCTGACTAGCGGGATCTGCTCCTTTGTTTTCTGAAAGGTTTTACATTCGTATTTTTAACGATTAATCGGGGAACGCCTAAAATTATTCTGGCAGAATATTTTTAGGTCGTTACCTATCAATACGGGAAATTTTTAAAGGAAAACTTATCATCATGGCGACGATGAAAAAATCTGCACCATAGGATGATTTTCTTCCGACACGACACTGCGCCAGAACCCGATATTCCGGCCAACTGAACCAGATTCCTGTTGCCAGGAAGTCGCAGCTCTGCACCAAAGCATTGTCGAACGAACATCGAACTGCGCCAATCACGACCTTTTCAGCCCTTTGGCCCTTTCCGGTTTGGCGCTGTTACCCTTAGCTTTCCTTTACCCTTTCGGCCTTTTCCTTTTCTGGCGCAACTGTTTTTATTCGCGTAACGCAGTAGCGATAATTCCTGTCGCAACGTTGCGATTTCCTTTGGCTATTAATTGCACCAGTATCGATAGGAAATCGTACAAAATTATTTGGCCCCAAATATTTTTGTACAAAAACCGATTATTGATACGGGTTATGAAAGATAATACCTTATGAATAGTCATTTCGATTGAAATAACAGAAAGTAAAAGGAAAAAGCCTCATCACGTTTACCCGCAAATATTTCCCGGTGGATAACGATTGAGTACCAAAAAACTATCAGTCAGTATCCCCCCCGACTGCCATAAACCTGCGCCACGTACCGCCCGCGCCCGTCGCCGTGCCCCAGATCCATCGCCGTCAGCGCCAGCGCCTCTTTTTCACTGAATCCCTGCGCCAGATAATGACGAATCGCATCCTGCGCCCAGGCGTAACGCAATGAATGCGGGGAATATGCGCCAGTCAAGCCGATACGCGACGCCTGACCGTGCCAATATTTCATCGCGCTTTTCAGGTCGGGCCTGTCAATCAGCCTGCCATTACGTTGTTCTGCCACAGCTAACGCATTTTCCAGCGCTTTTCTGACTGCGCCAGCATCCAGAATTATTGTCTCGCGGGACCGTCCGCCTTTGGTGCCGAAAACGATGGTCAGCCGGGTTTCATCACGCTCCAGCGCCTGTTTCCACGTCCTAAGCGATTGCGCGCACTGCACCGCTTCCTGTGAACGCAGGCCCATCAACCTTGAAAGTTCCAGCGCCGCCGCCATCCCGGCGTCTTTTGCGCGAGCGATTTCCAGCACCTGCCGATAATACTCCGCCGTAATCGCCCGCCGGGTGCCGTTGCGGGATACGCCGGACAGCCCCAGTGAGCGGTTACTTAGTCGCTCACTGGCTGCAAGCCTACTGCGTCCGGCCTGCTTCAGCAGACAGCGGAGCGCCGCCATTTCGTTTTGCAGGCTGCGTTTCGTTATGCCCTGTTCCAACCGTTCACGAACGTAACTCTCAATATGTCGGGCTTTCAGTTGCTCCACCCGCCGGATCTGTACATTCTGCCCCAGTAAGCGCTCACAAAATCGCTGAGCCAGCGCCATACGGTCATGAACGGTTTTATGACTGCCGCCCGCCTGTCGCGCCAGCGTTTTCATTTCCTGCTCCAGAAGACTCATTTTTGCATGTCCACCTTTCATGATTGCCGCAAAATCCAAAACAGATACAACCTTCCCCGGCGCATAGGCCGATAGCCCCTGATTTTTGTCGGGGCTGCGAACGATACCTGAGCGCCGGGGCGGCAGCCGTTGAGGTGTTGCGGGGCTTCGGTGGTGCTCTCTGAGCAGCCGCCCGCTGACGCGGGTTATCCCCCGGATCGTCCTGATCCCCCTCCGGTATCGGTTCAAGTTCTCCTGTGAGTCAAAGTGGGTTGAATTAAGGTGTCAGAATCCTGCTATTGGCTGGTGCAGTTGATTTCTCTGGTGCAGATCGAAAAGGCTGCGTGCGTCACTTTCCCGCTCGGCACGGTTAAAGTGACGCACTGGACTGGCGCAGTGATTAAAATTGAAATTCTGGCGCAGGATTGCGGCCACGCGGCAGCAAAGCCGCTGTCTTGGCAGGTCGCAGTTCATAAAGGTTAGAGGCGCTGATAATCAGCAGGTCCGGAAATATCCGGCAACGTTAAACAGTGGCAATAAATTGTCGTGTGTAACGTATGACCCCGACCGCGATGCGGTTCGGCAGTTTTCAGGGGCATTGCCGTATCCGGCGACCAGCCTGCATGTCAGGCCGCTTCTTGCAGGTCATGAAGCGTAGGTGTTGTCCGCAGACAACCTGTTGCATGGCAAAGCCTATATCGTCGCTACGATTGCTGAAAGTAAAAACTATCTTGAGGAAGAAAAGGTTATTCGCTGCCGGGACATCATTTCGCCCAAATAAGCAAGGGCGCTATTGCAGCGCCCCATACAGTTAACATAAAACGCCATCAGCTAAGGATAGTCCCCAGTCGGGCCAGTACCTCGTTTACGATACTGTCAGGGATACGCTCCAGCCTTCTGCCGTTTCTGGCCGCCATATCAATAGTTCTGGGCTGGTCGCAGCGAACCACACCCGTCGTTTTCGTTCCCGCGCCATCCAGTGAAACGGCAAAACCAGCCGTTCGGGCAAAGTTTCCACCACTGGTGACAGGAACAACCACAGGCAACCGGGTGATCTTGTTAAACGGCGCAGGTGAAACGATAAGCACCGGGCGTTTTCCGCTTTGCTCATGCCCGGCAGTGGGATCAAGTGACACGAGCCAGATTTCCCCTCTGTCCATTTACAGGATCTCCTTCCCTGTGGCAGGCGCGTCAATCCATTCCCGCTCTTCATCACTTATTTCGGCATGTGGATCGCACTGCGCCAGTAGTTCGGCAAGCGAATAGTGAGGCCGTTTTTGAGGCTCAATGATGAGGCAGCCATTATCAACGGTCACGCCGACCTCGCTATCCGGCGACAAATCCAGCGTTTTCAGCACAGCGGGAGGCACTGCCAGCATGACAGATCCTCCGACTTTTTTCAGACGAGTGGTATACATAGCGCACCTCCTAATATTATATTTTAATATAACATCATGGAGCGAAGATGTACAATTATCAATCAGATTCATCATAAACTCCTTAACGTCACGAACAATGAAGCATAAACAGAATGCTACTGTTGGCGGGACAGTGGACCTAGCACGGAGCTGGTTACAAAGTAATGAAGTATGAGGAAGCCTTAATCCATCCAGCGACAGACCCGGCAGTTCTCAAAGGCGGCATTGCCGGTAAAAGGCGACCGTCCCGATATATCAGGCGCTTCTTTCAGGTCATGAAGCATTTTGTGCCGGGGGGATATTACTGCGCGGCAAAAGATGCAGATAAGAGAAAACTGTTTTTCCCTTTTAAAGGATTATTGGTCGATTTTTGGCAATCTGATAAACAGGAAACGGCGCAGAACCCGTATCGGATCTGCGCCGGTGAACGTCAATGGTAGCGAGAAGGCCAGATTTGCTCAGGTTCGACGCCCAGCGCTTCAGCAATTAGTCTTTCACCTTTGGGCAACGCATTCGCCAGCGTGGAAGAGGCTAGCCCTGCATTACGCGAAACCGCTGCCATCGACGTTCCGCGCTTTTTCAGCGCCGCAATAATATCAGCGGGATGCCAGTCCTGTTGGTTCATGCGGTCACCTCATCAATGAATTTCACGCCGTCAGCGGTGCGTATCCAGCGCGGAGCTTTCAATTCAGCGGCAAAGTAATCAACCAGTTCCGCCAGGAGCCAGCACAATTGTTCTTCCGCTTGTGGCGGAAACATCCGGCAAAGCAAAAGCTGAGTCAGGGTAAAACAGTAATCGCAAAGTGTATCCGCATCTGGGGCAAAACGGGGTGAGTTTTTGGGCAGCGTATCAACGGTCAGGCTGTCGATAAGATGGGACGGAATGGGATCGCGCAGGCCCGGTTTTAACAGCGAAAGCGCGGCGGCGAGCCTTCCGCACAGTGCCATTTTTAGCGCCGGATCGTAGCTTTCTGCCTGAGTCTCTGCGAGTTTCTCGCAACAGTCTGCCAGTACGGTGAAATCCGTGGCGGCACTAAAAGGAACTGTAAGTAATGGGTGAGTCTGGTTGAGGGTTGTAGCCATAAGGCAGCCTCCAGTATGTGATGTTTAAACCACCACCTAAGAGACCAATCTTACGGGTGGTGGACTGAACGGAGTTGGTCTTACCGGCCATACTGGAACCGGCGCACCCTGCGGTGCCCCCGCCCAGCCCACCATAATTCGGTATAGCTAAGCATACGACATAAAAAAAGACGCAAGGCGCGTCATATGTCGCCAGTATGGTATTCGGGAGACCAATCCCGGCACCTGATTTTGCAGGTGCGGGTAAAAGATACCGCGATTAAGGGTTAACGGCAAGCGGGGTTACTGGTAGGCCGATCGCAGAAAATAAAAAAACCTGCTGGTGAGGCAGGGTCTTTTATTTTTCGCTCTCAGGCTGCGGACGGCGACCTGAGCAGCGTTGCGTGATAATAACACTCAGCAAGTGTAAACCTGCACCGACAGGCAATGTTAAGGGTAAGATGCAGGCGTTGCGCTCTTTGTAAAGGGAGAGCGAATGGACACACTGACGCAGAAACTGATTGTGCTCATTGCCGTGCTGGAGCTGTTGTTGGCTCTGTTGCGGTTGATTGACCTGTTGAAGTAATTTTTCAGGTTGAAACACATCTAAGGGGGACGGCCAGTTCCCCCTTTAATACAGATGGCGAGCGTCGTTTCAGGTAAGCGTTTTCCCCAGATTTAATTCTTTCCTTCACTTTGCCAGTGAAACTGAAACGCCGATCTTCTCGTATCCTGCATATTGATGACATAGAAGTTGCGGGGAAAATACTCTTTTGATGTCTCGCTAAAGGTGTTTAATCCGTACAGTGCGATTTTTTTTCCTGTTATTTCCGTTGGTTCTGAGATGATGCTGGAAGGCACACGAAAGACCTTAACAACTGAACTATCGGGTAGCAGGATCTTCAGCGTAAGAAGATGATCGTCGCTTTCCACTTCAAGTAATTTCCCGCTGATATCGATTCCGCCATGCTGATGATCAAAAAGAGACGGTTGCATCTGCTTGCGTAGCTTTTCTGTCCAGCCGGGGCACGAGCAACGGCAGGAACAATGGGAGCAGTACGTGCCAGGACAAGCAAGCTCATATACTGAAAGTGGGATATTTCGTGGCAAAAGTCGATTAATATTTTTGATAATCGTAGTGACCCGTTCAATCAGGTCTGTATTCAGTGTCCCTTCCCAGCTATCACGGCTCCCCGTCAGAACTAACCCAATGTTTATATCAGGTGCTCGCTCTTTTATCATTATGCCATAGGCCGCAACCTGTAACAGGTTTGCTTCTTTCGGCTGGTTTTGTTCGTCTGTTACCTTTCCGGTTTTAAAATCAACTACGTTTAACCGATCGGGTCGCTCCTGATATATGAGGTCGGCCCGCCCATGCATATCGAAATCATTGCTGGTCAGCATAACCTCCCGGCCAACGGGTAATTTTTTTTCATGTGCAGGAACCCCTTTTACGAAAACAGGCGGCGGAAGCGATCTTACGTAGCGGATCTGGGTAACAAGCATTTGGCGCGACACCAGCCCGGCAACACCGTGACGGTCATATATCCAGTTTGCTACCGGCCCGGCGCGTCGATTGGCTGTCAGCGCGATCGTAAAATCATTTTCCAGTTGCCTGAGAGTATAATTCTCGAAAGTAGCCTCTCTGTGAATCACTGAATTGACGCGTTGATGTATTACTTGGCCCAGAATCACTCCCGGATGCAGCGGTAAACGAGCGTAAGAATGGGCTTCACTTTCCAGCAGGTATTTCGCCGGGCAAACGGCGAAACACCCCAACAGCGAAGGAAGTACCGGACGAGTACGCGATAGCGTCATTTCATTCATTGCATCATCACTCCTGAAATGAGGACGCCTGAGTCCGTAATTTTGCCATTTCAGTCCCCATGCGGCGGGACAATGCAAAAGTATTCGTAGCGTCTACGTCCACCTCATATGAAAATGCCTCAAGTTCGGGGTTTGCAGCAAATGCAGCATCGGGGTCCCAGAAGGGATGTAGTACGGCGGCCCAACGCTCGGCCCCGGTGCGTATCAAGGGTATATTCCCCATCACTTTTACGTCACTGTCGCTGTATAGCGAAGCGGCCTCTTTGGCTAATAGTAGGGCGTTTTCTGACCAATCAGCTACGCCAGGAGAGGTAAAATCACCGTTCAGCCCGGCGTTATAGGTTGGATCCAGAAGAAGTTGAATAACATCCAGTCCCAGACGCCAGTCCAGCAATCCGTGATATGGCTGGTTTCCGTATCGATGCAGGCAGTGATAACACCCCTGAAAGCATCGTTCGCGATGATCGGGTTGCAGGAACTCAGCCAGCGGGTAGGCCGTTTTATTATTTAAAATATTCTTCATGACCTCAAGGATGATGAGAGAACCGGATGTGCCCTTCTGCTGTAGCCGTTCACATAACCCTGAACCATTAACCAGACGATCGGCCATTTGCAGAACCGGTACCGACTTACCGTTTTTCAGCATTTGAACGCGGGGTTCCAGAATTTCGATTTCTTCAGGATCAATATCCAGTAGCTCTTTTGATGCATAGTTAACAATGATAAAAGACGCCGAGAGCGCAGCAGCTCTGAATGCCGGAGTTAGCGTGGAATACTGTAGCCGGAGACCCGGCGGGGTTTGGGCAACCATCAGCGCAAGTAGATCAGTCACTTTAGGCGCAGCAAGATAAAATGTGTTTCGGGTTTCTCCCCGATCGGTAAAGCGGTTTTTAACTAACAGGTCGGTCTCAATAATTTGACTATCCATCCAAACCCGGTTCGCCCAAAGCGGCTGGTAAGTCCCTTGCTTTCTGAAAGGGACCGATAGGCTCCCCTGTGTTGCGCTGAAACCACGCCATGTTTTATCGGTGTAAATTCCTCGATTCAGGCGGTGCAGACATGTCTGTGGCTGGAGCTGTATCGCCACATTAACGTCAGGCTCTGGCGTGGCAGAAAAAGTGTAGGCTTCTGCAATTGATACACGACTGGCCGTGGTCAGGATTTGATCAAAATCCTCTTTGGCCGATTTTGGTTCCAGCGTGGTGATAAATCCATAAGGAACATAGCATTGATAGCGTTCCGCCTTATCCATAACGGCACCGCAGATAGTACATTCGGTGGTCAGAGAATTTGCCGGAGCCCAGATGTTGCACACCGGACAGGCGGTCATTGTTCTAAGTTCACCCGGTTCGCAGGCATTTGAATAAAATGATCGTGGGTTTTTTCTGCTCTGTTTAAGCATTCCACTGTAACCTGCTGTAAAGTAGCGTCGTTTGTCCTGAACCAGAATTTTTCCGGGGGCAAATTCCTGTATCGCAATATCCAGATCGCGATCCATGCTGGCAAATTCGATTTCTTTTTCGCCTGAGCTGACAGGCCTTGTCAGCAAAAGGCGTGATCGGGTCGGCATGCCATACATTGGGAATTTACCGTGTTCTGCCAGCGCTTCTGCCAGTCCTTTCGCCTCCATTGCACTGTCGTTCAGTACAGCGTTAATATCCTGAATCAGTTGTTCCGTCGTCAAAGGCTGAATAATTTTCTGGAACAAATGGTGGTCTTGCTGCGTGCAAGTCCGGGCAAATTCATCGCGCGCCAGGATGGTTGCTTCGATAGCCTGCCGGATTTTTGGCAGCCAGTCCGCGTGGTTTTCTTTTAGCCAATGCACCGGGAAAAACTCACCGTGGTTATCAGGGGCATGCGCGTAGTCGTCAACTGGCCATGGGTGATCGGCTTTTTCCGTTTGCTGCCTTAACCATTTGAATGCTGACACCAGCCAGATTTTTCGTACCAGTCTCTGGCAGATCATTTCCAGCTTTGTGGTCAAAAACGGTGGAGGAGGCAGATCGCCGGTAATTTTTTCCGGATGACGGAAGTAAAACAGATCGTGGCTCTTGCTGCGACACGCGGTTAATACGAATGAAAACGCTTGTCCACGTCGTCCGGCACGACCGACACGCTGTTGATAATTAAAGCGCTGTGGCGGCATGTTGGCCTGAAAGACCGCACGTAAATCACCGATATCCACTCCCACTTCCATGGTTGTGGTTACGGAAAGCACATCTACCACGCGGGCTGCCCGGTCAAGATCTCGATCGGGCGCAAAATCTTTCATTCCTTCCGGCAAAATATCATCATCGTCGGCAATCAGAATACCTTTAAACCGGCGTAGCCTTGCCGCCGGGTTTTCGGTCATTCCAGTCAGCTCCTCTGAGCGCATCCGGTGAATACCAGAAGAATGTGAGAGGCGTTTGCCGAGATAGTGTTGCATCTGGAGCGTTTTTGCCTCGCTGCACGGCGTTTCTGGTAAAGGAGAGTAGCAGCGAGTACAGATTCCCGCGCCGGTGTGCATGTGTATACGCCCACAACGGGAGCAGCGCCAGACGCGATCGGTAGGTTCCGCCAGGCGAAAGTGCATTTTACCAATATCAATAATACCGCCCTGATGACCCACCAGCTCCAGTCGTCGGAGAAAACTATCAATTAAAGATAAAAGCTCGCCTCCTGAACGCTGGCAAATCTCCTGCGTAAAGCGGTACAGGCGGTTTCTACGATTGACATCGCGCGCTGAACTCCATGGGGTTTCTGGCTTTGTATATTGTGAAGGAGTAACCCGGTACGCGTCCGCCAACACACGAAACATTGCGTCATAAATCGCGAGATGTTCCCGTGAGTCGTTTCCGGTAATGGGAAGGCAGGGATAACCCCAACCGGACTCTTCCAGCGCGAAGTAGGTTTTACTGAATATGCTTTCCCCCACCAGCCGTTTCAGATCGCGTGAAATCTCCTGTCGTGCCACAAGCAGGTTGTCTTCATAGGATGGAAGCGCCTTCCAGCACCACTCCCCCTGCGCGTTCCTTTCAAAGAGTTGTTGCCATGCAAAGGTCAGCGTGCCTTCTCCATATTTTTCAGGATCGGGAACCGGGGCAATACCAGTACGATCGGAAGGGTGAATGCCTGCATCTACCTGCGCCCTTAACAGCAAGCCAAGCGGTTGACCTGCATCCGGCGATTCAGGTTCGAGGATTTCACGCAGAGGTATGCTGTCAGCTTCAGGCTTTGATAATAACCCTCTGATTTTCTTTCGTTCATCAGCAAGTTGATCCAGTTCATCCTCTTCCTCATCCGATCTTACGTTGAGGTTAATCAGTGTTTTGTTCCGGTTATCTATCTCTGCCTGGCGTACTTTTAGTTGGTTATGGGACGGTTTATCAGCCGCAATGGACTGTAGCGAATGGACAACAATTTCTCGTCTGACGTCGTCATGATGACCCGATTCCAGATCGAGCGCCGCCCTTGCGGCATCTTGACGACTGTCTGAAAACGTTACCAGTTGCTCACGGTTACCCGAGCGCTGTAGTTCCGCCATTAGTGAGCTGGCCAGTAGCTGTGTCGTTTTCGAAAAACCGACGCGAAAGCTACGGATTGGGGAGAGCTTACCTTTGCCGTATTTGTAGGATGTACCACATGCCGGACACTGAAAAGGTAGCGCCGTTCCCGGTGACTGGCTGGATGACTGGCCTCTTTCCGGGGAGGCAAATTCACCGGGTTTGACGTAATAGAACCAGCCCGCGATATGGTTTTCAGGTAGCGGTTTTAAGAGCGATACTGGGTGTTGAATAGTGGCGGTAAATGGATCGTAGCTGGCTTCGCCCCACGTACCGAAAGCATCGTCGTCATTTAACGTTTCGTTGCCTTTCGGCCAGAAACGTTCGACGACCGGCATAAATAGCGCGTATTCTTCAGCAGATCGGCGTTCTACCATGACTGATTTTGCGTGTTCCGGTAGCTGTTCCGTATCCGGGTCGTTGGGTAAAAGTTCAATTCGACTTTCTGAACCAGAAAAGACTGAAGGTTTACCGCCCAAAAAGAGATTGCCGCAACATTCACAATAGAGTAACTCGACACGCCGCGATGTTTTATCTTTGCCGTAACGTAAGCCGGACTCTACGGTAAGATCGCCAAAATAGCGGTGCTTGATTTCTTGCGCAGATGCAACGCTGGAGGCAGGCAATGGCGCAGCATATAACCCTTCCAGTGCGCGCAGAAAAGCATGCGCGCGGAAACGCGGCGCACCGATATCATCAGGAAAAGAACGTGAAAACCATTGCGGCCAGTCTCCCTCAGTCGAGCGCAACCAGATTAATGCCCGGAGCGCTTTTTCACTATGGGGTTGGGCGTTAAATAGGCGTGAACTGAGCATTTTAATTGACGTGGCTCTCGGAGAATGATCGTCCGTATAGCAGCCACTTTCAAGCAGGTTGGCAGCCTGTAAGACGACACGTTGCGCCAATTGCTCTGTAGAAGCTTCACTGGTTGTCATTCCCATGCTACGGGCGACATTTTGCCAGTGTTGTAATGATGTAAGTGGTGCTTGCTGTAACTGAAGCACTGCGTGATAAAATGCATCCAAGTCCCCCTGGAAAAGAGACATATTGCCCGGGGGAAGGGTGTCCCCTTTGATAATACATTCCCTCCAGTCGCTGGAGGTGGCACCTGAAGGTAGTCCCCTCTGACCAAACATTCCCCATAAATATTCGACGCTTTGTTCGCCTTCAAGACCTTCAACGGGTAAAGAGGCGCTGGAGGCCAGAATACGCAATTTATGTCGATGTTTTTCCTGATCCAGCCCCAGCCGACTGATCAAATGCTTAAGCAAGTAGCTGACTTCGGTACCGGCGGTTCCTCGCTGTAGATGAAGTTCGTCAAGGATAAGATAAAAATAGGCATCAGGGTCACGCTCAATCCACTGTCGGGTTTGTTCAAAAATAGGATCGTCCACCTCACGAACCAGCATCGTTGACAGCATACTGGTGTTGGTGATTAGAATATCGGGCGGTGTCTTTTGCATTTCCCAGCGGCTGAGAACCTCTCCACCAGCAGTTCTGGGGAAATTAAACGACAATTCGTTATCCTTGCCCTGCTGTGCTTGTCGTACCGCCTCCTGATGGGTCTCTTCCGTTAATTGCATATACTCACGTAGCTCAGTGATTTTTTTAGCCACGCGCTTTTTCTCATTTTTTTCTTCACTGAGTCGGGGATGTTTGAGCCAGCCAGTTACTTTAGTTGCGCTGGTATAACGGCCAAAAAAGATTCGGTTGCCGCCAAAATGCGCATCCATGACATCATGAGCTTCGCTGGAATCCAGTGCCCGCCGCATACGTACCAGTTGATCTTCTACCAGGGCATTCATCGGGTAGAGGATCAGCGCGCGTACCGCTTTCGGACGTGCAGCGGCCTCATGCTCGCGCATGAAGCTGGGCTGTTTATCCGCTACCTTATGCCACCACGGTTGCCAGTGCTTCAACGCCGGACTTTGCGGCCAGCCAGTGGCTTCTTTTGCGATCTGCGCCAGAACCGGCAGCAAAAATGATTCTGTTTTACCGGAGCCGGTTCCGGAGGTGACGATACCCGGCTTCCCTGGCTGAACTCCTCTTTTCAGCATGTCCAGTTGATGGGTATAAAGATTAAAACGTCCCTTAGTCGGATCTGTTTTATTGCGGGGCAGAAGTCCACCTAAACAGAGGTCGATGAATGCCGCCCTTTGTTGCGCATTAAACCCTGGCAACCATGTCTGACCATGAGCATCATTTCGTAATTCACTGATAGTTAAGCCATAGTGCTGATATCGGGGCATCGGTTCAAGAAATAGATCGGCGCATAATGTCCCTTGCTGTTCCAGTAACGCTCGCCGTGCAGACTGTATGTCTGATGAATCAATACGGAAGGCCGTTTCAAGATACGAAATATAAAAATCTCTTATTGATTCAAATGTTTCCAGTGGGTTATTCATTATTATTCCTTTGCTTATAACTGGAAAAGGTGCTCAAGTACGCTTGCCGATTCGCCGGTAGTCATTTCCTGAACATATGGCCCTAATTCTGGGGCAAGAGCGTCAATCGTGGTCGCAATATCTTGTGTTGTACTACGGCCGAGACCGTAAGCCAGACGGGCAACGGCTTGCGCTTGTTCATCAGGAAGTAAAAAGAGTAGCGCTGCTTTTAGCGCTTCCCATGGCGCACAAGCCTGGTACTCTGGCTGGTGGTTGTCCACAAAGATTGCCTGCCATAATTCTGGGGTAATACGAGAAGGCGTGATGTCAGTATTTTGCTCAAATGGCCGTTCATCCGACCATATCTTCTCTGCCAGAAACAGGGGTAACTGGTGAGCAAGAGGAGCCTGCAATGGAAACGTGCTTTTCCCGGTAGTGAATGTGAGTAAAAAAAGTATCGGGTGCCGGATGGGCAAATGTCGTAGGGCCTGCCGCCGATCCGTCCAACTGCATGCGGCAGGATGGGGAGTTCTGAACAAACACTCGTGGAGTTCAGGGAGTAGAGTTTCTGGCGGAGTGCGGTTAAAACCACGCAATTCAACAATGCTCGCCAGCCCTGCCTCTTGTTGTTGGGTCAAAAAATCGCCCAGCGTCATGGTAAGAGTATCGCCAGATAAGCGGATCAGTGTGGGGGAGTTCATTAAATCACTGAAGCTAAAATGATCGCTATGTACCGACACCTCCCCCCAAACATTACCAGCTAAAAGGTTCGCTAATGATGCGATAACCTGTTTTGTCTGTTTTCCCATCAATCCGACCGCGGGTGTAATACTCGCAGTGGCAATCAAGCTGGATAATAAAGTTTCACTTAGTCCCGTCGCCAGTGCCTGTTTTTCGATAGCCGATATCAGTTGATGCTTGCGAGTCAGAGCATTCTTCTCTGCTAATGGAAAATTAGAATTTGCTGATTCGACTACAGGTTCTGAGGTTATTCGTTGTTGGGCAGGTTGTTCTTGTGCTGTTTCATTTTTGATTATCGCCCGCAGTAACGCGGTCTGGGCCAGCGTTTCCACTCCCGCTTGAGATGCGGCTTCGAAAGTCTTTTTAATCCGTTGTTCCAGTTCATTTTCTTGCTGACGTAGCGTTTTATTAATGCGATCAGTTTCTTTTTTCAGCTTTTTCTTCTGATCGGCTATTTCTTTTTCAAGCTGTATTTTCTTTTCAGATAATACCGTTATTGATTGTTTAATCTGGTGCTGCTCATTTTCGTAACGAGCCAGTATTTCCTGTTTCTCAATATTAATTTGCGTCTCAACCTCAGGTAAAGCCAGTAGCTGTTGAGTCGTATCATTAAGAAAGGATCTCGTATCTGCTATCTGTTCCAGATGAGATACTGCGCGAAGATAGGATTCCTCGTTATCAAACTCATGTTCAGCAATAAAATGAGTTAAATTTTGTAGCTGCCCTTTACTAAATTGAGGGAAATATTTTGCTGAATCAGTTCTTTTAAGTAGGCGTTTTATCCACGTGCTGGCTTCAGCGCAATCATATTTTTCACTCACCTGAGGGAGTTCAGTGATCACCGTGAGGGCATGAGAGCCAAGTAGTGTCTGAGGAACCTGACGATAACTCTCCAGCGGCATATCAAAGTCATATTTTTTAGGATCAGGCAAGTCACCCGGTAATCTCAGGGATACACCATCACTTAGCTGAAAAATGACCGGCGTATCGTCTTGCGGCTGGTAGTTGGCGAGTAACCACTCCCTGACAGCGTCAGGCTCATCGGAGGCATGGGGCAGCGCGACTACAGGATAAACACGCGACAGGTAGTCAGTAATGACATACTGCGCAGGTTTATCAGACGGCTGATATCGGGCCCTCCATATTGCCATTTCACCCCGAGTGAATTTTTTGCTGAAATTGTTCTCAAAACCGATGGCTTCACCACCATGAGGGAAAAGATCTTTTACCAGTGCCTCCGGGAGGTCTCGTAAGTTGCCATCAATTAACAGACTAACCGGCGTAACAAAAAAAGCGCCGGACGCGGTTAACGCTAACACTTTTCCAATGAACATAACTTCGTCCATCGCACCGTCGATTTGTTTGGGCACAACGGGAGGAGCTGGTATTACACTGGTACCATCCATTGTTTTAAGGTTGTTACTGGCTTCAAATTGATCGATAACTTCACCCAATTTTCGTGCCAGCGGTAAAGAATGTTCTGATAGTTTTGTCCGCCATCGATTATTGGCTGTATGCGTTCCCTTGAGTACGTCAACCAATCCTCCAATAAACAGCGGAATAGTACGCTCCGGTATAGGAATTTCTTTACCCTGGCTAATTAAGGCACATTGTTCAATGTCTTCATCAGTGACGTTAATTGTCAGAGAGTCAGAAACACCATCTTGGGATAAATCAATTTGTTCGCCGTTCAGGAATTTCGTTATAATTTCTGGGCAGTCAGAAGAAACATAGAAACCCAGAATAATGCGCCATAAGGGTCTACAGAGTGCAATATCTTCCGCATTACTTTCTGCTTCTAACAGATCCCTAAGAACGGTTTGTGGGTCATTTTGTTCAGAAAACGTCAAATTTTCACGAAGCCAATCAGACACAATAGGTTTGGCTTTAGGTGGTAATGTACGGAGAAAATGTAGCCTTTTTTCTGGTCCTTTCGGTAAATTATCTGCTTTAGCGCCATTTCTGGTGAGTCTTTGTTTGCACTCTTGCAAGCATCTGCTCAATTCATGAGATTCTGTACCGAAGTAGTACATTTGGCCCAGTCGGTCGCTGATAATACTTTTCTTTTTAGCCATCTTAAACGTTCTCCCTACCACCCGATTCTGTAAAATTACTGTAAAGTTCTGCGCAGTTTGCGTGTTGTCAGCGCTCTGTTCCGTCGTGCCAACGCTCGTTGGCAGGAGGAGAAGGTCATTACATTATTCCATAGTGGTACTTTGCCGCCTGCAAATAGATAGTTACCATTATCTGTTATTGACAAACACCCGTGAGCAACGTGGATCCACCACTGTAAAACGGAGGGCGGTAACGCAATGACTTTCGTTGACCAGCACCAGTCACTATCGCCTTTTTGCACACCGAACGTAACTCCTGAACATATCATCTGAGCCATTAAGGCCCAGGAGAAGCTATCGGTTTGCCAGTATCCGGCGTTCTGCCGAATAAAATAACGATAACGCTGTTTTTCCTGACATCGTATCAATAGGTTATTAACCGTTTGAGTTAGCCGCTGTTCCTCTGACCATTGGTATTTTTCAGCTTGCCAAAGCGACACATGGAGACCCGGGGGTAAAGTCGGGATAAACTGCATTTGAGACGACGGTAGCAATAATCCACTCAAAGCATTGACGGGTAAATCGTCGTAATTAACCAAACGTAACCCAAACTGCTCAATGAAAGCATGGACACGCTCTCTGTCTGACAGATGCAATTCAATACACCCCATTGAACAGCCGTTATCCTCAACTAACCGACGCCCTATTCGCTCACCGTCATTAAGTGCTTCTTGTAGAAGATTACGTTCACTTCTTGTAAACATTCCCATAATTCGGGCAATAATTCCCTCTTCAGTGACATCGACGGAAATGGTTCTTTCAGCCAATGAGACTAACGAATATGGCGCATGACGTCGTTGTACTACACAAAGCCAGCCAGCGGCAAAGAGCATGCGACGCAATTGCCATTCGGGTATCCTCGTTACCTGTGATACGGGTTCAATGTGTTGTTTTAATTCACCAAAAGGCAATGTGCTACGGCGTTGAAAACGCAAGGCCAGCGCCTCAGCGATCCAGTCAAATGCTGCGGGTATATTATGTAATCCGGTATATTGACATGTTACAGGAAGGCAATTTTCATACTGCCATAATATCTGAGCACCACTCAATGGCGTTATTTCTTCGCGTTTCAGTGAAGGGATCACTGTTGTATCCCCTAACGCCATTAATACTCCCGATGGTCCATCAGTAAGCCAATCATGTGGCTCTGTAATTTTACAATAAGTGGCGTAAGGCGCATGGTCTAACACGTGTACATCAAAATTTTCAGGGACATCTGAATGCGCCAACGTAAGTTCATAGCGACAAAATGCCTGACCAGATATTTCCATCAACTCCTCTGGTGGAATGAATAATCCTTCAGCCCCCTGAGATAGCGAGCCATGAGTTAATTCCTCTCCGTCTTTATTGCTAATGACATAGCATCCTCTTAGTACGTCAGGCATATGAATAATCGGTGTACTGGCAGGGTTAAGCAGTATAGCCTGTCCAAACCGCGCTGCGCCTGACATACGAGGTCGGGCAGGCTGCCATCCCTGTATTAGAAAACGACGGGCTTCTTCTGGTAACAAACGGGCTATCTTATCCAGCGTTTGCCTGCCAACTTTATCGGAAGAAACTATCGACCACTTGGCAGATTTAATATCCAGACGTTGTACTCTTTCGCCTGCCTTTTTCAAGGCTGTAAAAATACTGTCTACATATTTATGGTGAAGTATTAAATAGAGTGGAGAATTGTCATAATATTCTCCTTCTGAACTAATATGACAAAAATCATCACGAAAAAGCGGCAAACACCCAGACCGCAGTGCGGTCCCCACTCGCGATTTATAGAGATAACTCTTCCGTTTTTTTAATAAAAAATCCAGGGAATTTAATGTGGCACCTATATCTCGTTCGTAATATATATTATTATAGTTCTCTATTTTATTAGGCAATGAGTAATAACGCTGAATTTCTGAGGCAGTAACAGCAGCGTCGTCCATAAGAAGATAAATCTCTGGATAACCTGAATAGTTAAACTCCATGTGAATACAATACTTACCATTCTTTTTGAGTTGTTCTCTCTCTGCATGTACAGTGATATCACGAACAGCCCCCCAAAAAGGAGAGTCATAAGCCTGCTGCATGGCAGCCTTTGAAAGTAACGTTCTGAACTCAATAAACTCCTGCTTAAAAACCTCGCCAAAATAAGATAGATATTGATGTACTAGCTTATTTACTGACTCAAAAGTTGAATGGCTATCTAATTCATTATTGACGAGTATATCCCGTAAAAAAACCTCATCTTTATAGCAGGGAAAAGCGATTCTCTTAGAATACCCAATCAATCTTTCATGTTTTGATGGTTCTGGGAGGACTAAACGGGTACAGTTTTGTTTTCTACTACTCCATTTTTCTAATCTTTCCCATAAATTGGGTAAATCAGTAAAAACAAATTTCTTATTTTTATCAAAACCAAGCAGTACAGAAAATCGAACCCGAAAATCTCCTTCGTCATGCGTCTCATCATCAGCACTGGCAGCAAGTAATGTTAAATATAAAATAGCAAAATAAGTAGGATATCCTTTTAGTTGCGCTAAAATATCTAACCGCGACTCATCCCTGAGAGCATCCTGTATTTTAGACGCCTTTTTTCCAAACGAAGCCAGAAAACTTCGCTTAGCATCCTCTTTGCTACGTGGACCTGCAAGTTGCTCAAAAATGCGTCCCGTAGTATCAATTCTGCTTAAAGTCGAGCCCGTATGCGAAGACTCAAGAAAGACGATCTTCACTAGTTCAGCATTCCATTCTTCTAAAGTAACCGGGAAAGAATCATCCATACTCACTACCTAATTACCGTTCGCTGTCATCTTTTTCAAACCGGCACCAGAAAACAAATGTCGAAAAAGCACCTCTGCCAGTAGTGGAGGAACAGCGTTACCAATTTGGGTAAATTTTGACTCGACGTCTCCTACAGGCTCAAAACCCTGAGGAAAAGTTTGTATTCGTGCACATTCCCGCCATGATAACCGCCTTGCCTGTTCTAGTTTAGGACGAGAAGTATCAACAATTAGATGCTCATATTCATCAGAAAAGTCCCAGCGCTGCTTCCAGCCATCCTCCAGGTTTGACCATGTTAACTTCATCACCGGGCTGGCAGGATGTAATGTCACATGACGCCAGTTAGCTACGACGGTGTAAGCAGGGCTGTCCCATAGAGCTTTACGATTTCGGGACATGAAATACCATGAGAAATGCCCTTCAGGATCATGTGGTCGTTCGTAAAACTCACCTTCAGGCCATAGTGGTAAATCCCTAATAGCCTCACCATGTGAAACATAGGGTTTTAAATGAGGATTCTTTTTTGTCGCTTTGCCATGTGTTTCAGCAGGAAATTCAAAGTATTGCCCCAGATCGTTTCTGACGCCAATAATAAACAAACGCTTGCGCGATTGAGGCACGCCGTAAGCCCTGGCGTTTACCATATGATAGCTGACTTGGTACCCGGCAGCTTTATATGCCGTGAGCTGTTGTTCCAGAAAGCTACCTGCCCCTAAATGTTTCAAGCCCGAAACATTTTCAGCAACAAAATACTTCGGCTGAACAGTCTCTAATACTCGTAGAAAGTGTTTATAAAGGTTTGTTCTGTCGTCATTGTTAGGTTTTCTGTTACCTGCCATTGAAAATGACTGGCAGGGATAGCCTCCAACAACAATATCAACATCCGGAAAAGACAGAATTTGAGAGATATCACTATGCCTGATATCACTATCGGGGAAATAGTTCCCTAATGTTTTGCAGGCATTCTCTACAACATCGTTGGCAAAGACGATGTCTCCACCAGCTGAGGTAATTCCAAAATCCATACCACCACAACCGGAGAATAGTGAAAGTACTCGGATATTATCATTCTCTCTCTCGAAAACACTGCTCATATATCCATACCAAGTATCTTCTTATAACAAACTCGCAATGGGTTATTAATTCCCTATAAAATCATGGGGAAAGATTATACCCCAGTGTAAGAAATCTTACATCAGCATGCTTAGTTTTGAGGGTTCAGTAGTGTTTTTGTTGGTATATCATTACTAAACGACCGCTTTTCAGATAGCACTCCCCACCAAATCCCCCAACGTCACCATCAACATCATCGGATCAATCGGCGAAGGCTCAAACCCCACCCGTAGGTAAAACTCCCGCGCTTCGTCAGATAGCGCATGAACCAACATCCCTCGGATACCGATAGTATCTGCCACCTGAATCACCCGCAGCCCGGCATCACGCACCAGCGCCCGGCCAACTCCCTGACCATGCAATGACGTATCCACCGCCAGACGTCCCAGCACTACCACCGGAATCGGATCGGGCATATTGCGGCGAAAACGTCCAGGGGCGGCATTCGTTGCTACGGCACTGGAAGCCAATGAATAATACGCTAACACTTTAGCGCCATCGCAACTGACGAAAGTTCGTGATGCGCCAGTGACCTGATTTTTCATCGCCCGCTGTTTCAGCCAGTTGTCCATAGACTCCACGCCGCAACAGAATAAAGATAGTACATGTTCGGCGCGGAGTGGCTCAGGGGCGGAAATCATTTTTTCTGTTCCCACGGTGCAGGCGTTTGCATGGTTTTTCGCAGCGCGGCATTTGGTGCAGGAGCCTGATCCAAACGAGCAAGAAATTCCTGATAAGCATCAGGATCTGCCATGATGATGCGCTGATCGATCAACGCTTCCTCTGCGGCAGCACGAGCGGCCTCAAGGACAAAATCAGTACGATTTTTCCCTCTGGCCTTCGCTGCACGATCGATCAGATCGCGTTCAGCGGGCTTGATGCGTAAATTCAATGTTTCGCGTTTAACAGAAACGTTGTTCGTCACTGGCATGATGTTATCCTCCGGCCTACTCTCTGGATATTAATCATACAGCAACCGTAACGCTAATGTCATTACGATTTATCGGTATCATAGGGAATCGTACCAAAGAAACGAACCGGGCATTTCTTTATCGCATGTGACCCATCATTCTGATCTATCTATTAAAATACGGGTCAATCCACGGGTCTTGACAATAGATGCGGTTAAAATTTATGCTGTATTTCAACTTAATAGAAAGCTGAATGATCCCGAGTCCGGGCACCATAATTTAGTTTCAGGATGTCCTTATGCGTCCGGAAACGTTAAAAAATCAGTAAGTTAAAAAGAATCTGGAGTACCAATGGGTACTACCAGATTTTTTGACATCCGTAGTTTTTGGGGGCTTAATTGGGGGCCTGCCGGTTCGATAAACTACGGAGCCCCCACCATGCCTCTGACTGATACCGCCATCCGCAACGCCAAGCCGTTCGATAAACCTTACAAACTCAGCGACGCGCAGGGCTTATACCTGCTGATCAAACCCCACGGTTCCAAGCTCTGGCATCTTAAGTACCGCTTTGGCGGAAAGGAAAAAAAGCTGGCGTTTGGCGCTTACCCCAGCGTCACGCTGGCAAATGCCCGTAAACTGCGTGAGGAAGCCCGTGCGGTACTCAGCGCAGGCGACGATCCCGGCGTAAAAAAGCAGCAGGAGAAACATTCGCGCAAAAACGGCAATACCTTTGAAGAGATCGCCCGCAAGTGGGTAGCGGGTAATATCCGCTGGACGGAAGCCCATGCCGCCAAGGCCCTGCGCTCGCTGGAACTGCACGTCTTTCCGCTGATCGGTAAACTCCTCGTTGCCGACCTGAAAACCGCCGATTTGCTGATCCCACTGCGGGTGGCGGAAAGAAAAGGCAATCTGGAAACCGCCGCGCGGATACAACAGCGCACCACGGCGATCATGCGCTATGCAGTGCAGGAGGGACTGATAGCCAACAACCCTGCCAACGATCTGACCGGAGCCATTGCACCGCCGCCAAAAAACCACTACCCCGCCCTGCCGCTGGAGAGGCTGCCGGAGATGCTGGAACGGATCGAAGGCTATTCCGGCAGATTACTAACCTGTCTGGCGGTGCAGCTTAACCTGCTGATCTTTATTCGCTCCAGCGAGCTACGCTTTGCCCGCTGGACGGAGATCGATCTGGATGGCGCAATGTGGACCATCCCCGCGCAACGTGAACCCATTCCGGGCGTGCGTTATTCAGAGCGCGGCGCGAAGATGAAAACACCGCATCTGGTGCCGCTGTCAACACAGACGGTAACTGTACTGAAGCAGCTAAAACTGCTGTCCGGTAGCAGTGAGTTGCTGTTTCCCGGCGACCACGATCCGCGCAAACCGATGAGCGAAAACACCATCAACAAGGCGCTGCGCACGATGGGCTATGACACGCAGGTGGACGTTTGCGGTCATGGTTTCCGCACGATGGCCTGTAGCGCATTGATTGAATCAGGCCGCTGGTCAAAGGATGCTGTGGAGCGGCAGATGAGCCATCAGGAGCGCAACCACGTTCGCGCCGCCTATATCCACAAGGCGGAGCACCTCGACGAACGCACGCAGATGATGCAATGGTGGTCAGACTATCTCGACGCCTGTCGGCATCAGTTCATTCCGGCTTATCGCTTTGAGAAATCGATTAAGGTCGCCTGAGTCAGACGGATGTACGGATAGAATGAGCCGCTTTTGCCCGAACAGAGGCGGCTTATCTTATTTCTCTACGCCGTTGTTGTATCAGGGCTGAGGCGGAGCGCAGCAGAGCGAGCACCGAACATCCCTGATACAACAGCGGGATCTGTCACCCTCGCAATTACCCATTTTTACAGGAACAAGCGATACGACAGACCGCACTTATATGGCTTTTTAATGGATGCGAACAGCAGAAATTAAAAAGTGGCGTGAGGCGAGTAAATTCCATTTCGCAGAAATGGCTAATTTGCGTCGCCCGAACCCACCCGCGAGCGTTCCCCCCAGAAGGGAACCGAGCAGGCCGGGGGGAGCCGAATAAATTTTGCCGCCCCAGCGAGCAAAAAGACGCGCCCACGCGTCGGTTTATTTGGGGGGCTTGCCCCGCACACCGTCGCCGCTAAGTCTCCGGCCAGAAGCCGGTCGCGCGTAGCGCGCGACGGTGTGCCGCCGTTGACCTTGGGGGTTTTGGCGCGATGTCCAGTCGCGACATTACCCCCATGTGACATGCAGCCCGAACGTCATGGCACACGCTGTTACCCGCCATTCGGGCGTTTCAGGTGACAAACGACCACGGGTCGGCAGGTACCTGAAAGCACGGATTACGGGCATGCCCGCAGGATGCGGGTAACCGGTTCATGGGCGTCATCTGTGAGCGTGGGGTCTGACGTCCATGGGCGACGCCCACACGCAGCGCTCATGCCAGCATGAAAACAGCAGCACCCGACATTCCCTTTTCATGGCAAAAACCAGCGCCGGGATTTCATACGGGTCGCCCCGTTCATTCGCCCCATATCATGGTCCGAATGAACGGGGCGACGACATGGGGCGAACTGCTACAGGAAATACTTGTGAGATCCGCGGGCTCTTTGCCGCCCGCTCCCGCAGCCGGCAAATTTTTCGGGCATTCAATGCCCGAAAAATTTGCAGGAAAATTAACAGCCCCTGAAACGTCTGTCACTCTGTCAGTTCTGCTTACATGTTGATGGCTGGATCGATACGCATTTCCGGGAGCGGTTCGGTGGCGCATTACTGATCGGTATGTCCCCGATATTGGCACATGGGCCCCCAACAGCGCTGGTCAGAAAGATCGCAACACGGACTACACCGAAAACAGCCGCCAAGCAATGGCGGATATGGCGCGAACCACACGGGAAAATAGCATCAATATCCAGCCAACCCTTTATAAGAACCAGGGCGAGATCATTAACCTGGTCACCGGTCAGGACATAGATTTTTCAAATATCTACACACTGAGGATCAGGGAGTGTTAGAAATTCCGTGTCATTCCAGTAATATATCCCAAAAAGGAATGATACATGACCCAACCTTTCGATTTCGACAAAGCGCTGAAAGCGCTCCAGTCTGGCCAAGCCCTGACCGGGAAAGA